>CAZEIW010000044.1:0-8622 GCA_964512305.1 uncultured Burkholderiaceae bacterium
GTTCGACTACGACTGGGGCCCAGACTTCGACGAGAGCGAGGCGAACGGCGTGCCGACCAACGCGCCGCCGCCGATCAAGCATGTCATCAAGATGCTGGTCCCGCGCGTCGATGCGGACGGCAACGAGCTGGGCGGCGTGCCGACCGTGCAGGTCGACGCTCCCCTCGGCACCTACCTGGGTTGGAACATCACCGCCGGGGCGAACGACGTTGGATACGACGGCCGGCCGTTCCATGCCGGACAGGTCTGCAACTACATCGGCGGCATGGTGCCGTTCTTCAAGACCAAGGCGCAACGCCAGGCCGCAGGCGACCCGCGCAAGTCGCTGGAGGAGCGCTATGTCACGCACGACGGCTATGTGGCCGCAGTGACGGCGGCTGCGAACAACGCCTTCGCGAAGGGATATCTGCTTGCGGCGGACCGGGACGCCCTGATCCAGCAGGCCGTCGCCAGCGACGTCTGCAATCAGCCTGGAGACGGAGGCAAGTGCAACCCTAGCGCGCAGTAGCAGTACGACGTCGGGCAGGCGGCCGGCCCCGCCTGTCCGACGTCGGCTCTTTTCGCTATCGCATTCCTTTCAAAGGAGAGCGTCATGAGAAACAAGCGGTCCCTCTTATTGGGAACGATAGGGCTGACGCTGGCGGCCAGCGTCGGATCCACGATTGCGCTCGTCGACACGGCGGAGGCGCACGGCCAGGCCGCGGACGTCATCTGCTCCGGCACATTGGGTGGCGGTTCGACGGTGACCAACATCAAGGGTGACGTCACCGTTCCGGAAAAAGCGTCCTGTACCCTGAACTTCGTGACGGTCTCCGGCGACGTGGAGGTCCGCAAAGGCGCCAGCCTCGTCGTCACCGCGTACACCGAGCCGTCGACCATCCACGGGGACATCCAGGCCAAGAACTGCGGCTCCGTGCTGCTCCAGGGCAATGTCACCGTAGAGGGAGACCTCGAGATCCAGTCGTGTACCGGCGGGCCGAACGGTTTTCAAGGACCGGACACCCTGATCAAAGGCGATTTCGAATGCCGGTCGAATGCGGGGCCCTGCTTGGCTTGGCTCGGCAAGGTCGAGGGCAACGTCAATATTCAATCCAATCGCTCCAATACCGCCTCCGACGTCAGTCTCGTCAGCGTCGGTGGAAACCTTCACTGCCAGCAGAACTCGCCGGCCCCGACCCAGGCGCGCGGGCCAAGCTGGGTGGACGGCCGTTCGCAGGGTCAATGCGCCGGCTTTGCGACGACGACGTCGTCGATCGCCACGCCGGTCGCTCCGGCGGCATCGTGCGCAGCTCTTGCGGCGCTGCCGGCCGCAGGCTTTCCGGTGCCCAATACGGTGATCACCTCCGCCGTCGATGCCCCCGCGACCTCGACGTTGCCCGCGCGCTGCATCGTCAACGGCTTTGTCAACAAGCACACCAGCCCCGTCGATCAGTGTGTGTACCAGAGCGTCTTCCAGGTGCAATTGCCCTTGCCCGCCAACTGGAACGGCCGCTTCATGATGCAGGGCGGAGGCGGGGGCGAGGGCTCGGTTCCGACGGCTACCGGCACCATAGGGGGCAGTACGGGCATAGCGGAGATTTCGAACGGCTACGCCGTCGCCAGCCAGAACGGCGGACATCAAAACACCGACTTGGCCGCATGCGCGACCGTCAACCCCGCCACGTTCGGAAACGCCAACGAGTACTTCCTCGATCCGCTGGGCATCATCGGTCAGACCTATCAATCGATCGAGATGACCGCGCTGACCGCGAAGTACCTGATCAACCAATACTACGGCGACGGGCCGAACCGCTCGTATTGGGTCGGCTGTTCTACCGGCGGACGCCAGGGCATGGTGATGTCGCAGAAATTCCCTTCGTTCTTCGACGGCATCGTTGCCGGCGACCCGGTCTACAACCAGGAAGCGATCGGGATGAGCGAAACGAACGGCGTAGAAGCCATCCTGAACGTCTATCTTTCGAACACTGCGCTGACGCCGCCCGGCCCCACCATGATCCCGCAGGCTGCGCCCCAGCCGGCCGGGCCGCACCTCTATCCGGCATTCCCAGCCAGCGATCAGGGACTGTTCGAGACTGCGTTGCTGCAGGCTTGCGACGCGCTGGACGGCGTGGTCGACGGCGTGGTCGACGACGTGCCGTCGTGCGCGGCGAAGTTCGACCCAGCCACCGCCACCTACACCGACTATGCGGGCGCGCTGGGGCCGGCCAACACGACCTATCCCTTGCAATGTCCGGGGGCGAAGAACGCGACCTGCCTGTCGCCCGCGCAAATCCAGGCCGCCCAGCGGACCCACCGGGGACCCCGCAGCAACGGCAAGCTGGTGCTGGCACCCGCCGGCGCGGTGGCCCCGGACCACGTCAGCAACGTCGTGCAAGGCTACGCCTATGACGGCGGGTGGATGACGACGGTCGGCATCCCCTCCAGAAAGATCGGGAGCAGCGGCCCGACTTCCTTGCCAGGCGATTTCTCGCTCGGGGTCGGCACGTTCGGCTATGCGTTCCTCGCTCCAGCCTGCCCGACGTGCTACACGCTCGACTTCGACTTCGACACCCTGACGCTGGCGCAGGGGTCGAATGTCTACACGATGAACCCCTCGACCCCGATCGTCACCTCCTCGACGTCGCTCGACATCGCGCACTTCGTCGACTATGGGCACAAGATCATCTGGTATCACGGGGCGAGCGATCCTGGCCCACCCATTCTCGGCACCCAGCTTTACTACCAGCAGATGGCGGACCAGCACGGCGGGCTGCACGCAGCCCAGCGCTTCTCGCGGTTCTATACCGTGCCCAACATGGGTCACTGCAACGGCGGCGCGACGACCGACGGGTTCGATTTCCTGACTCCCCTGGTCGACTGGGTCGAAAATGGCAACGCGCCGGGTCCTGTGGTTTCGACAGGCAGAGCGTTCACCGCCGCGAATTACCAGGTGGTGGGGAATTACATTACGGATACGTTCGTCAATGCGCCGACCACCCGTGCCCGGCCGCTGTGCCCGTTTCCGCAGCAAGCGCGATTTGTCGGGGGCACTACGGTCGTGAACGGCGTGCCGGTGGCGGCCAATCCGGCGGATCTTGCCAACGCCGCGAGCTATGCCTGTATTCATCAGGGCACGCCGCCGCTGCCGCCAAATGACATACGCCACCACGGCGATCGCGGGCACCACGAACACGACGGAGATCGTGACGATGACGACGGGCGTGGACGTTGGTGAGTGACGTCGCAATCCGGTCGATGACGCAGGCAAAAATGTATGGCGCGGGGCCTGCGCCGCCAATTCGGCAGGCCTCCGATCCCATCCCCCGATGAACATCACGTCGCGCCAGCTCAAGGCGTTCCTGCTCACGGCCCGCTACCAGAGTTTCTCCCGCGCGGCCGAGCGCCTTTTCATCACGCAATCCGGAATGAGCGTCCTGGTGCGCGAGCTGGAGGCGCAGCTCGGCTTCCGGCTCTTCGAACGCACGACGCGCAAGGTCAGGCTCACCGAGTTCGGCTCCAGGCTGCTGCCGATCGCCGACCGCAGTCTGCTCGAGCTGGAGGCTGCGGCCACCAACATCGGGCGCGCCGCTTCCGCGGCGAGTGGCTCGGTGGTCGTGGGCGCCGCGCCCTTCCCCGCCGCGGAGCTGCTGCCCAAGGCGATCGCGGCTTATGCCTTGCGCGACCCGCAGACGCGGGTCCGCCTCATCGATGCCGCCGGCACGCGCCTCGTCGACATGGTGCGCTACGGCGAGGTCGACTTGGCGGTCAGCGGCGTCCGGCATGATGCGCCCGGAGTCGATTGTGCGTCGCTTGCGCGATTCAGGTTGGCGCTGATCCGCCCGGCGGACCTGCCCGCGCAGTTGTCGCGCGAAGTGAGATGGAGCGATGTCGCAATCCAGGAGCTCGTCGGCCTCTCGCGCGGCAGTTCGATCCAGGAGATCGTCGACGCGCAGCTCGCGCGCGTCGGGCGCAGTGCGCCGCCCGAGGTCACGTGCAACTACCTGGAAACACAGATCGCCATGGTGGAGACCGGCCTCGGCATGGCGGTGATCCCGGCCTTCGCCGCATCGGCCTGCGCAAGGCGCAGGGTGGTCCTGCACCCGATCGTCGATCCCATGGTCACGACCGATCTGTATTCGATCGCCGATGGGTCGCGCAAGCTTTCCAAGGCCGCGCACGGCTTCACTGCGCATCTGCGGGACTACTTCTCCGAGCTGGCAGAGCAATGGCCAGCGCACAACGGCCGGCCGGCGCTGAAGGCTGCGGCCCTCGCCTGACCGACGCGGTCAGCGTATCCGGTCCGGGCTCGATTCAAGCGCCCTTCGCATGGGCGCCGGCATCGCGTCTACGATCTCCTTCGGATACTCCATGCGGTGCCGCCCGACCCTGAGCGCAAGGGCCGGAGGGCGGCGCTCGAAACAGACGTCGCAGCGTCCGATCGCGCCGGTGGGGATGAAGCGCTTGCATTCGAAGCAGCGGTCGCGCTCGCGGTGAGGGAGCCGCTGCGGGTTGCGACGGTAGACCATCAGGCGATCCCGCAGGCCGGGCCAGTGGGGCAGATCTACTTCCTCGATCAGGGTCCAGTTGAGGCGCAATTCGCGGTGGAAGCGGACCGAGCCGGTGGCGCCTTCGTCGCGCTCCCCGACATGGATCGCGACCTCGCCCCGGTAGGCGCGCAGGGCCGCGTAGCTCGAAGCATCGTCGTCGTACGGCGGCCAGCACAGGAACAGCGCCCGCTCGCGGTGGCGGCGGGCCGCTGCGGCCGCCGAGGCGGCGCGCACCTCGATCCATGGACCGCGCTCGCCCCTGTGGTACTCGTTTTGAGCGTCGCCTCCGGGCGGGGACAGGTCGTAGGCGATCGCATCGACTCTGCGCGCCCGCAGCAGCGCGGACCAATACCCCATGCCGGCGCCGCACTCTACGAGCGGAGCGTGCTTCGCAAGGACCGACAGAGCCTGCTCGGTCGGAATGGCCCACGAAAATTTCGAAGCGAGCTCGCGGCGCCGTTCGCTCAAGTCGAGTATCCGGGCCAGCCCCGGCGACAGCCGCCAGGGCTGGCCGACAGCCAGGAGACCCGCCAGATCGAAAAGCGGATTTTCCCCGCGGCCCAACCGGCGCTTCCGGCTCGAAGCGGCAAGGCGTGCCCGGAACCGGCCGAGGCGGCGCACGCCTTCGCGCCACTCGCCCTCGGACACCGCGGCCCAGGGAAACCGGGCAGCGAACGCCTCGTAGGTCGGCAGACTCCCGAGAGCGCCCAGCGGGATGGCCGGCCGCAATCTCGACCCCTCAGCTGCGCCAGCCGCGATCGTCGTCGCCGTGCCACCCCAGCACGCCGGCGTTGTAGACCACCTCCCCGTCGACGACGGTCAGCACCGAGCGAATCTTCTTCAAGTCCTCGTCGGCGACGCTGAAATAGTCGTAGTTGAGCACGGCCAGGTCCGCGAGCTTGCCTTCCTCGATGCTGCCGAGCTGGTCTTCCTCGTGCAGGAACCAGCCGTTGCGGTTCGTGTAGAGGCTGAGCACTTCCTGCCGGGAGATCTGCTGGCCCGGATTGATGAGCACCTTGCGCGTGTTGAGACCGGTGGTGGCGTAGTACATGTGGAGCCACGGGTTCATCGGCGCGATCTGCATGCCGTCGGAGCTCATCCCCGAATGGATGCCGTCGGGGCGGTTGCCGCTGTCGAGGATCATGCGGAACGGCGGCCCGGCGTACGGCGCCACGGTGCTCGTCGGCAGGCTGCCCGCGAGGTATTGCCAACCGGTGAGGGAAAGGTTGCCGCCGATTGCCTGTAACCGGTCGATCCATTCCTGCGTGATGCCGGGCACGTGGGCGACCACCCAGCGCGTGTTCCGCACGACGCCGGGAAAGGCCGCGTCGGCCGTCTCGAAGCCCATGATCTCCTGCTCGAAATCGGCGGGATTGCTGGCGGGCGTCTGCCGCCGGCCGAGCGAGTGGACTTCGGCGCGCCAGCCGGCCTGGGCGACCTTCAGCGCGGCCGCCACGAAGGGGCTGGCGGCGTTCGTTCCCGCGGCGATGAACTCTCCGATCGCGCCGGTCCTCACCATGTCGTCACCGAAGAAGGGGAAGGCGTTCTTCAGGCGCTGCACCAGCTCGGGCGTGTTCGGATCGGACTCCATGTGCAGGAAGTTGATCCGCAGCCGGACGATGCCGTCGCCCTCTCCGTACACCTCGAGAAAGGGGATATGCATCGTGAAGTTGTCTTCGTGCGCCGAGCCGTCGGACGGGGTGTTGGTCGCCTGGAAGGCGCCCTGGTCCTGGTGCGTGGTGACTCCGACGGTGACGGCGTAGTTCATCGCGTCGACCACGCTGCGCCTGCGCTCGGCCGGGTTGAGCAGCGTCTGGCGCAGGAAGAGCAGCGCTCGCGAAGGATTGTTCCCGGTCATCGAGCCGTTGTCCGCCACCGTGATGCCCTGTGCCTGGAAGATCACCTTGCCGGCGGTATTCGTGACCGCGGGCCCGGTGAAGCCGATCTCGATGAACACCGGATTGTTCGGCACCGCCGCGTCGAGCTCGGCGAGCGTCGGCAGGCGTCCGCTCGTGGGGTCGGCGGGATTGGCGTAGATATGGTTCGAGTGGAAGCCGCCGATCGTGGTGATCCACGCGCCGGCCGGGGCGCCAGCGGCTCGCGCCGCGTAGATCGCCTGGACGTCCGGGATGGAATAGGCGTTCTCCAGCGGCGTGTGGTAGCCGGGCCTGTTGCCCATCAGCACGAAGTGGTTGTGGTTGTCGATGATGCCCGGCACGACCGTGCGGCCTCTCAGATCGATGACCTTGGTCCTGCTTCCCTGCTGGAACTGGTGGGAGTAGCCGACCTCGACGAAGCGGCCGTCCTTGATGGCCACAGAGGAAACGATCCGGTTTCCGGCGTCCATCGTGTGGATGCGCCCGTTGACGAGTAGCAGGTCGGGGTCCGGATGCGCTGGCCGCTTGTGGCGCCTTTTCGGCTCGACCTTCCACATTCCATCGGCGGAAACCGAAAGCAGCGTGCCGCCGGCCGCGGCGGCCGCGGCTGCGGTCTTCATGAACTTGCGCCGGGAAAATTTGCGACCCTTGCCCTTGTCGTCAGTAGTCATCTCGCACTCCTTGTTGTCGCTAGCGAGTCATGCTACTTCCGGGGCCGGGAGCGATCTATTGAAGCTGATTCTCAATCGATGCCCACGGCTCATGAATCGGCGCGGGAGGGAGCTCTAAGGCGGGAGGAACCGCACCCTTCCGGTCTCCAGCTCGTAGATCGCGCCGACCAGCTTCACGCCCCTGGCGACTCCGGCCTTTCCCTCGGGCGTCTCCAGCACCTGGTGCATCGACCAGCGCACGTTGGCCTCGACCGCGGCGCCGAGCGTCGGCGCGCCCAAGCCCTGCAGCCCGGGCAGGATGTTCGCGAGCAGCGCCTCGATATGCCTGCCCTGCCGCGTGCCCTTCAGCTTCGCGGCGATCGCCGCCTGCACCGCGCCGCAGCCTTCGTGGCCGAGAATCACGAAAAGAGGCGTGCGCAGGACCGTGCCGGCGTACTGCATCGAGCCCATGACCTCGGGCGAGATCACGTTGCCTGCGACGCGGATCACGAACAGATCACCGAAGCCCGCGTCGAACAGCAGCTCGACCGGCACGCGCGAATCGCTGCAGCCGAGGATGGTTGCGTAGGGCCTCTGGCCCTCCTTCGCGAGGTTTCTGAGGATGTCTTTGCGGACCGCCGGAAAGCGGGCCTTGCCGTTCACAAAGCGCTCGTTCCCGGCCACGAGCCTGGCGAGTGCTTCCTTGGCGGTGTGGGACTGCATCGTCAGCCGTGATGCTGCCACAATTCATTCGCCGAGGCGATACCAACCTCAGGCAAGGTGCGCTTGACATGCAATGGTTCACTTGCCTATAATTCATGCAAGTGATGACTTGCCTTTAGAGTCCATGGCCGAGCGCCGTCATGACACCGATCTGCTGTTCAAGGCCCTGGCCGATCCCAGCCGCCGCAGGCTGCTGGATCTGCTGCATGCGCACGACGGCCGCACCCTCAACGAGCTGTGCGAGTACCTGGACATGACCCGGCAGGGCGTGACGCAGCACCTGGACCTGCTGGAGGCGGCGAACCTGGTGGCCACCGCGCGGCGCGGCCGCGAAAAGCTGCACTTCCTCAATCCGGTGCCGCTGCAGGAAATCTACGATCGGTGGATTTCCAAGTTCGAAAAGCCGCGCCTGAAGGCGCTCACCGATCTGAAACGACGACTGGAGAAAACCAATGGCTAGATCGACCTTTGTCTACGTGACCTACATCCGCACCACGCCGGAGAAGCTGTGGTCGGCCCTGACCGACGCCGAGTTCATGAAGCAGTACTGGTTCGGCAATCGCTGCGAAAGCCGTTGGACGGCGGGGTCCTCGTGGAAGAATGTGTACCCCGATGGCCGCATCACCGACGCCGGCGAGATTGTCGAGGCCGAGCCCCCACGGCGCCTGGTGATCCGCTGGCAGCATCAGGACAAGCCCGAGCTCAAGGCCGAAGGCGAGTCGCAATGCACGATGGAACTGGAACCCTTCGGAACGGCGGTCAAGCTCTCCATCACCCACACCATCGAGCGCGAACCCTCCAAATTCATCGCGGCGGTGTCCGGCGGCTGGCCGAAGGTCATCTCCA
>CAZEIW010000045.1:0-6634 GCA_964512305.1 uncultured Burkholderiaceae bacterium
TACCTGTGGCTGCCACTGGCGACGTGCCGCTACGTTCTCAGCACCGGAGACACCGGAGTTCTGGATGAATTCGTCCCCTTCATCGAAGGCCGGCCGGTAGGCAGCGAAGAGGACTCTTATTACGACCTGCCCGCCCGGTCCGACGAAGCGGCGAGTCTGTACGAGCACTGTGTCCGCGCAATCCTGCGCGGTCTTGCGTTCGGCGAGCACGGCCTGCCGTTCATCGGCTCCGGTGACTGGAACGACGGCATGAACATCGTGGGCGTGCGCGGCAAGGGCGAGAGCGTCTGGCTGGGCTTTTTCCTGTACGAAGTGCTCGTGCGGTTCAGCGAGATTGCGTGCATGTATGGCGACTCGTCCTTCACCGAGCGCTGCCGGCAGGAGGCGGAGCAAGTGCGCCGGAACATCGAGCAGCATGGCTGGGATGGGGAGTGGTACCGTCGCGCCTACTTCGACGACGGCTCGCCGCTGGGGTCGGCGAGCAACGCAGAGTGCCAGATCGACTCGATCGCGCAGAGCTGGTCGGTGCTGTCCGGTGCGGGCGATGCCGCGCGTTCGCGCATGGCGATGGAAGCGGTGGACAAGCGCCTGGTGCGGCGGGAGCACGCGCTGATCCAGTTGCTGGACCCGCCGTTCGACAAGTCGACGTTGAACCCCGGGTATATCAAAGGCTATGTCCCGGGCGTGCGAGAAAACGGCGGCCAGTACACGCATGGGGCGATCTGGGCGGCGATGGCGTTCGCCGCCCTGGGCGACGCGTCGCGCGCGTGGGAGCTGCTCGGCATGATCAATCCGGTGAACCACAGCAGGTCGCCGGAGACGATCGCCGCCTACAAGGTAGAACCCTACGTCGTCGCAGCTGACGTCTACGCGGTGGCGCCGCATACCGGCCGCGGCGGCTGGACTTGGTACACCGGTTCCGCCGGCTGGATGTACCGGCTAATCCTGGAGTCCCTGCTGGGACTGAGATTGGCCGCGGAGAGATTGCATATGTCGCCCTGCCTGCCGCTGGATTGGCAGACGTTCCGGGTGCACTACCGATACCGGGATACCCTCTATCACATCGACGTCCGCCAAACGCCCGCTGCTGATGCTGGCATGAAAGTGAGCGTAGATGGCGTTGCGCAACCCGACGCGACGATTCATCTGGTCGACGATCGCCGGGAGCACTACGTCGAGGTGAACCTGCAACCCGGGCAGGCATCCGGCCGCACGCCTGACAAGATCGCGCGAGCCAGAACCGGGAAGCTCTGATCCGCCATGACGTACGGAAGAAGAAGCTAAACGTGTAGCGGCGGCGCCGGATTGTTGCCGGGGCAAACGATCATCACGCACGTCGTCACATGGACGGCATCGGCGGCATCACCGGCGGCATGGGCGGCGGGGTGAAACGCTTGACCTCCTTGGCCAGCAGCGAGCCGTCGGTCTGCTTGACGACCTCCGCCAGGGCGAAGTCCCCCACCTTGAGATCGGCGAGACTGTGCAGGCCGCTCCCCTCGAACTCGGTGCTGGCGTCCGCCGTGATCTTGGTCTCGCCGATGGTGAAGCTCGTGGCGTCCACCGCGGTCACTTTCCCGGTCACGTGCATCTCCTCGGCCTCGCCTCCGCCCTGCAGCACGCGGATGCGGGTGGCGTTGATGCTCTTGTCGGCCTGAACGGCGCCGCGCACCAGCACGCGATCGCCGACCGCGAGGTCGGCCAGCGCGAGGGCGGTGTCGCCCTTCACGATCATGGTCGTGGGGCCGACGTTGACCATCACGCCGCCCACCGTCAGCGTATTCCCGGCTATTTGCGTGAGCGTGCCGACGAAGGCGGCGCGCTCGGCGTTCTTCTCCTGCTCCTCGATGCGGATCTCGGTGGCGGTCACAGTCCCGTCGGCGTTCAGCGTGCCTTCCACCTCGACCGGTGTGCCCAGCGTCAGCTCGGCGAAGGTGGCGGCGGCACCGTCCTTGCCGATCATCGTCGCGTCGGTCACCGCCACCATGCGGCCGGCGATCGTGAGCACCGTGCCGCTGATGGCCTCGACGGTGCCTTCGAATTCGGTCTCGGTCTGCTCGTTGTCCTCGCTGGCTTCGTCCCCGGAGACGCTGACGCTCATGTGCCGGAACTCCCCCGAGACTACCGGCGGCATCGTCAGGACGGCGTTGTGGCCTCCGCCGCTGAATTGCAGGGTGGAGGCGCCGGCCGGCACCTCGGTCAGCAGAAAGGCGCCGCCGGCGCCCGTGGTCGCCGCAGCGCCCATGCTCTGCATTCCGACCTGGACGTTCTGCGATCCGCCGGCGACCAGGGTGCCCTGGAGGACTCCGCCGTTCGAGGACTGCATGCCAGGATCGGACATGCCGCACGCCGCAACGAGCAGCGCCAGGACCAGAACACCTGACAATCTTGTAGGAATCTGCATGGTTTCCTCCATCGTGGGTCAAGCCCGGGGCTTGCCTACGTGTATACGCATTCGGACACCCAGCTATTTCATCCTAGCGAAAGATTCATCTCTTTCACGCCCGCTGGCATCCTCCATTTGTCGCTTCAAGGCGACAAACACAGAACATCGTGCGTAACAGTTGAGCAACCCCATCGCATAGCGCGTTTCTCGCAGAACGCCGCGCCAGAACCCGCTAGGTGTGCACAAGCTATGCACAGATTTTGTGAACAACTCGGGCCTGCCCGCAGGCGCACTCGAGAGAACTCCCGGCCGGTTCTTTCGTCCAAATTGCTGCCACGGGATTCAATTCCGTCGCAGCCGCACATGAAACTCGATGTCAAATTCGTCGTCGGCGCGTTCGCTCTTGCGTCGGCGATGCCGGTCGCCGCCGCCACCCTGATCATGGAGCGCACCGCGCTGCCGCAACCCACGACCGAGGGCTCGGTGACTTACCTGAGCGGCGGCATAGGCAAGGCAGAATCCGCGGCGATGATCGCCGAGGCCAAGCGCTATTCCCTGAGCCTCGTCTTTTCGGACAACAAGCGCAACGAATACCTCGCCGATGTCCACGTCACCATCCAGGACAGCGGGGGCACGGACGTGCTCAGCACCGTCTCCGAGGGCCCGATCATGCTGGTGAAGCTGCCCGCCGGCAGCTACACGGTCATCGCGGAGGCGTACGGCAAGGGCTTGCGCACCAGGGTAAGGGTGACGGCGGCGGGCGAGCAGCGGCTCGACTTTCACTGGCCGCGGGTCTGAGGGAAACACCCGAGTCCCCGCAGAGCGGGTATGCTTCCGGGATGAACCGCCGCGCCGCCTGCGCAGTCCTCGCCGCCGTTGCCGCGTTCGCGCCGGCCGCGCCGGCGGCCGCGGCCGAGGTCGCCGGGATCTTCGGAAGAGGGCACTTCGGCTTCGTCGTCAGCGGCGGTACCGGCTACGCTTTCGACCAGAGCTACTTGGTGCTCGGCGTCGGCGCGACCTATTACGTCGTCGACGGGCTCAACGTCGGCCTGTCGGCGGAATCGTGGACCGGGTCGGACCCGCACATCAACAAGGTCACGCCGTCGGTGCAGTACGTCTTCTACCAGGTCCCGACGATCAAGCCCTACGTCGGCGCCTTCTATCGCCGCACCTACGTGAGCGGGCTGCCGGACATCGATTCGGTCGGCGGGCGCGCAGGCGCCTACGTCCGCGCCGGGCGCAACGCCTACATCGGCGGCGGAGTGGTCTACGAGTCGTACCGCGACTGCAACAACGCGGTCTACCGCTCGTGCAGCAACACCTACCCCGAGCTGAGCTTCACCATCGCCTTCTAGCGGAAAAGGCGAGGCGCTCCGCCCCCGCCTTCCCGCGCCCTGCCGCTTCAGTCGTGGTGATGATCGTGACCGTGCCGGCGGACCTGGCCGCGGATCTCTCCCGCCGGGAAGCTCGTCGTGTGGATGTTCGCGTAGGCCGTGTTCGAGTCGAGCGCCTGGACGACCGCGTCGAAATTGCCCGCGGTCACGCCCTGCGCGGCCGGCCCGACCACTCCGGCGGCCGTGATCGTTCCGGTCACCGTGCCTCCGCCCGCGGGGCACGCCTGCGTGCCCGCCGGGCCGTTGCCGAGGTTGCTGCAGAAGAAGACCATGACCCCGCCGCCGACGTGCCGCTTGCCGAAATGGATATGCGCCTGCGTCACCGGCGCGTTCAGCCCCGAGTACTCCAGGGTGAAGGTGAGCACCTGATTCTGACGATCGAGCTCGAGATCGAGCGTGGCCGTGCCCCCGGACAGGATGGCGCCGGTCTGGCCCGCGCCCACGGCGCCGACCTCCTCGAAGCCGGAGAGGTTCGCTGAAAAACGATCTTGATCGCGGTCCGCCCGCGCGGGGGCGGTTCCCAGAGCCAATACGCATGCGGCCACTGCAAGCATGGTGCGTTGCATGACGGTCTCCTCTTTGTGAAGAAGCGCTAAGAGCGTGTCACTCCCAGATTGCGGGGGTGTGAAACCACTCTAAGGCTAGACGGCCCTGCGCGGAATTCAAGCTCCGCTCGGGCTATCCCCCGTCGCTACGCCGGACCCACGAACCCGATGTAGACCCCGCAGGCGTGGGCCGGCGGGACGAGCATCGCCTGCTCTCCGGTGTTGCGTATGCCCCTCGCCGGCGGCGGGACTCCGTGGCCGGCCATCCATTCCGCCGCCGCATTCATGCTGGCCGTGCGGTAGAGGATCTGGAACGGCCCCGGGCCGCGGCTTGCGAGCGCGTCCGCGGCGACGCCCGGCCCCGCGGGCCTGGCGAGACCCAGCCCGGTAGGCCCGATCTGGAATATCGCCATGTCGGCGTTGATCACCGTCCCGCGCTCGATCTTCGGCGGTAGGCCGAGCACGCGGCCGTAGCTGGCGACGGCCGCTTCGAGGTCGGCGACCGCGATGTAGACGCGCTCGATGCGCAGCACGCCGTTGGGATGCCGCGACGGCCCCGGAGGCCTGCCGCCGTCGACCAGCCGGACGTACTCGACGCTGCCCCGCGCCGAGTCGGCGGCGAGATCGTCGCTGCGTACGGCGATCGCCTGCAGCCCGTTGCCTCCCGGCACGAGCTCGAGATAGTCGCCGTCGTTCCGGGCGGCGCCGCGCTCGTCCAGCAGGAACCCGATGCGCGAGTACGCCGCCATCCCGGCCGCGAGGTCGGCGACGCCGATCGTGACGTGGTCGATGCGCGTGAGTATGGCCGCCCTACTCCGCCTGGATCTTCGCGCGCTGCACGATGTCGTGCATGCGCTTGAGCCCGTCCTGGGTCCACTGCGTGACCACTTCGGGTTTGGAGCCGATCGGCTCGAGTCCCTGCGCGATCAGCTTGCCGCGCACCTCGGGCGCGCTCACGGCCTTCACCATCTCGGCGTTCAGCCGCTCGACGACGGCGGCCGGCGTGCCGAGCGGCACGACGAACGAAGCCCAGGTGCGCCACTCGAATCCCCGGACGCCGGCCTCCGCCATCGTCGGCACGTCGGGCAGGAGCGGCGAGCGCGAGGCGCTCGGCACACCGAGCGCGCGCATGCGGCCGTCCTTGATGTACGGCTGCACGATCGACACGGCGCTGAAATGCGCCTGCACCCGGTTCGACATCACGTCGACCGCCGCCGCCGTCGCGCCGCGGTAGGGGATGTGGACGACGTCGATGCCCGTCGCCGCCTTGAAGGCCTCCATGGCGACGTGCTGCGGGCTGCCGTTGCCTCCCGAGGAATAGTCGAGCTGTCCGGGACGGCTCTTGGCGAGGGCGATGAACTCGGGAACCGTCTTCGCCGGCAGGTCGTTGTTGACCACCATGACCCAGGTGATCGCCGCCACCACGCCAACGGGCAAGAAGTCCTTCACCGGGTCGTACGCCACCTGCCGGATGTTCGGAATCATCGTGAGGATGCTGTCGTTCAGCACACCCACGGTGTAGCCGTCGGGCGCGGCGCGCTTCACCCGCTCGGCGCCGATCGAACCCGCCGCGCCGGGCTGGTTCTCGATGAGGATCTGCTGGCCCAGGCTCTCGCTCATCTTCTGCGCGACGATGCGGATCATCACGTCGACCGCGCTGCCGGCCTGGAGCGGCATCAGCATGAGGATGGGCTTCGACGGGTATTGCTGGGCCGCGCAGGGCAGCGCGGCAGCGAGCAGCGCCGCGCCCAGAAATCGCAACAGAGTTCGTCCTTTCACCGCCGTCTCCTCCGCCGGAGTCGACGCGCAGGATAGCACCTGCGGTCCTCACCCGTTTGGGTGATGCGCCGCGCTTCCCCGCGGGACAGAATCGGTCGCCAACTGACCAAGGAGGCGCACATGATGAAGCTCGACACGGATCGCACGGCGTTCTTCCGGTTCCTGCTCTTGTCCTTAGTGCTGGCGGCGGCCCCCGCCTGGGCGCAGAGGAAGGCGGACCTCTCGCGGCTGGTCGTCGTCGGAGACTCGCTCTCGGCGGGCTTCCAGAACGGATCGCTCCTCGACACCCAGCAGCCGCACGGATATGCGAAGGTGCTCGCCGACCAGGCGCGAGCCGACCTCGCGCTTCCGCTGATCGCGCCGCCGGGAATTCCCAACGTCCTCGTGCTGGAAAGCGCAGGCCCGCCCCCGGTTATCGTGAGGGCTCCCGGCGTTTCACCGGGCCGCGACGACATCACGGTCCAGGCGACCAACCTCGCCGTGCCCGGGCAGACCGTCGCGGACGCGCTCGGCAAGCGTCCGGATTTCCCGAT
>CAZEIW010000046.1:0-97051 GCA_964512305.1 uncultured Burkholderiaceae bacterium
CGGCAAGATGGGCGGTCCTGCCGGAGTGGTGGAAGGACAGCCAGTCGCAAGGCAGCGTCGGTCCACCGTGCCGCCAGTCGACCACGCACAGGTCCTTCCAGTAAAGCCCCTTGCGGCGCTTGCCGGTCGGCTCGAACCCGAGGACGGCCCAGCCTTCGACCAGTTGCTGCGCCTCCGGCGGACTCATGGCGCCGTCCCGAAACAGGTGGCGGTCGTACCAGACGCGCCGGCCGAGCAGCGCGGCGTAGTCGAGCACGCATCGCTCCCAGCCACCTGGGTACGACTCGCGAATCCTCGCGATGGGCACCACGACGTCGATGAATTCAAGCGCGATCGCCACGATCGTCATTGCGGGTGAGGAGCGGAGCTGGCGCCGACCCTCACCCCCGGCCCCTCTCCCGCGCGCAGCGCGGGAGAGGGGCGAGGCTCAGGTGCGGACGCCGTCTCGCTTGCGCCGGGCGGCGGCCTTCCCGATCGCCGCGAAGATCGCTTCGGAGTCGGCGAACAGGGCCCAGAGGAGCCATCCCGCGGCGGCGAGGATGCCGAGGATGAAAGCCCAATCCAGGAACGGTTTCGCATCCTGCGACAGGAACGGCGTGACGAACCGCAGCAGCACGCCGTAGGCGCTCGCCGCGACGACCAGGGTCGTGAGCGCGAGCACGGTCGCCGCCAGGTGCGGGGCGCTGCCATCCATGCGCCGCAGCTGGCCCGCATGACGATGGCCCAGCGCCCACAGCAGCGCGAGGGCGCCGGAGTGCGCGATGAATTGCACTAGCGCCCCGGCGCCGATCCGCGCGCTGCCGATCGTCGCGCTCTTGAACGGTTCGAGTCCTCCCAGCACCGCGCCCAGGACCAGCGCGGCGACGATGACCGTCACGTACTTGACGATCCACAGCCAGTTCTCATTCATTGGATGTCCTTCCTCCTGGGTTGCGCGCCAAGTTTCGCATCGGCTCGCGCCGGCCGAAACCGCATCCTTACGGATTAGCACCGCGGCCGCGCGCCTGCACCGAACAAAGCGCGCGCCGGCGCGCGGCGCAGCGGATTCTTCCCTTGACGGCGGCCGCTCGGCTTCGCAGACTGGCCGGCCCTGCCTTTCAATCGGAGACGGCGGTGAGCGACAGGACCTCCTCGACCCCCCCGGCACCGGGCGCGCTGGCCGACGCGATCGCGATCGAAAGGGCTCGCATCGCGCGCCGCCGCGAGCGCCTCGGCGTGCCGGACGGCGGCCAAGCCGTACCGGGGTGCCGGGCGCTGGCGCTGTCCGGCGGCGGCATTCGGAGCGCGACGTTCTCGCTCGGGGTCATGCAGGCACTCGCGCGCCTTGCATCGCCGGCTTCGCCAGGCGCGCCGGCCGCCGCCACGGTCGGGAGCGATGCAGGCGCCCAATCGCTGCTGTCGTCGTTCGACTACCTGTCGACCGTCAGCGGCGGCGGCTACATCGGCGCCTTCTACTGCAGCCTGTTCGTGCCCGGCCGGTTGCGGCCGGGCACGACGCCGGAGCAGGCCGCGGCCGACGCTTCGCGCGTGCTCGCCTTCGAGCCGCCGACGCGCATCCGGTCCGCGACCGAATACTCGGGTGACACCCTGTACAGCGCCCCGACGGCCTGGCTGCGCGAATCCGGCCGGTATTTGACCCCGACCGGCGCCGGCGACATGCTTTACGCGGCGGCGGTCGCGATACGCAACTGGTTCGCCGTCCAGTACGTCCTCGGGACGCTGCTGCTCGCCGCCTTTGCCCTGCTCGCGTTGGGCCGCAGCGCGCTCGCGCTGTGGATCCCCTGGATCCAGGACTTCGAGACCGCGCTGCTCGATGCGCCGAAGACCGCGGGCGGGCTGATCTGGTGGAGTCCGCTGTGGCTGCTGCCCGCGGTCGTCGGGGTGCTGTGGCTGCTGCCGGCCGGCATCGCGTTCTGGCTCCTGTACCCCGATCCGAATCAGTCCGAGAGCGATCCGGCGCGGCCGTTATCGCGCGGCGCATGGGGCGGACTGGCTGCGGGAGCGATGATCCTGCTGCCTGCCGCGGGGATGTACTTCGCGGACGCGGCGGCCTGGCATCGGGTCGCCTATGTCGCGGCCGCCGCGGGCGCGGTGACGCTGCTGGCGCTGCTGCTGTACGAGGCGGGCGTGCGGCAATTCGGATCGATCGTCGAATTCCGGGTGCGCCTGACACGCTGGCTCGCGTCCGGCCTTTCGTTCGGGATCGTGCTGGCCGTGCTCGCCGCGTCCGATACGATCGGCCAATCGCTGTACTTCGACCTGACCCAGCACGGAGGGGCGGGCTCGATCCTGACGCCGTCCGCACTGCTGGCGGCCGCGGTCTGGCTGATCCGCCACCTCGCCCAGCTCTTCGAGGACAAGGAAAAGCCGGGCTGGATCGCGAAGATCTCGCTCAATCTGATGGCGGGCGTGTTCGGCGCCTTGCTGTTCGTGCTGGTGGCGACGCTGTGGGCGCTGCTGGTGCAGTGGATCCGCTGGCACGGCGGGCTGCCGGGCTCGGGCGGGTTTTCGCACGCATCGCACGTGCGGGTGCTGGCCTGGGCGAGCGCCATTTTCACGGGTCTCGCCCTGATCAGTGCGCGCTTCCCGGCGTTCATCAATCTGTCGACGCTGCAGTCGTTCTACGGATCGCGCCTCACCCGTGCGTATCTCGGTGCGTCCAACGGCAGGCGCTTCGAACCGGGCACCGAGGGAAGGGTCAGCCGCAGCGTCGCCGAGCCCCTGACGAGCGATCAGCTCGAGCATGGCCAGTACTACGGGGAGGATGTGCTCGCGCCCATCCACCTGATCAACGTGACGGTCAATCAGACGGTCGACCCGGCCGAACAGCTGGTGCAGCGCGACCGGAAGGGTGAACCCCTGTGCGTCCTGCCGAGCGGATTCTCGATCGACGGCAGGCACCATGTTTTCCGCGACCAGGGCGACCGGGGGACGATCCAGGACACGCTCACGATCGGCCAGTGGATCGGTACCTCCGGTGCAGCCTTCACGACCGGGCTGGGACGCAGCACGAGCCTCGGTTTCTCGCTTCTGCTTGGCCTCGCGAACGTGCGCCTCGGCACGTGGTGGCCGTCGGGTTACGGCCGGGACCGGGCGCCGCGCGCCGAGCGAGCCTTCAAATGGCTGTTCCGCACGCAGACCTTCCTGCTGTACGAGATGATGGGCCGGTTCTATGGCCTGCACCGCGAGTGGCAGTACCTGTCGGACGGCGGCCATTTCGAGAACACGGCGATCTACGAGCTGCTGCGGCCGGAACGCGGGCTGGGGCTCATCGTCGTCTGCGACGACGGCTGCGATCCCGCCTACCAGTTCGGCGACATGGCGAACCTGATCCGACTCGCGCGGATCGATTTCCGCATCGAGATCGAGGTCGACACCGGCATTGCGGCCGACCCGGAGCTGGGCCGGATCTTCGGGGTACCGGCGGATTTCGCGCACGACGATCCCTCGAGCGACCGCTGCGCGATGCTGTTCAACGTCTATCGCCCCGCCGAATCCGGGCGCGCGGCGGAACCGGCGTGCCGGATCGTCGTTCTCAAACCGCGCCGGCTGCGGTCGATCCCGCTCGACGTACGCGAGTACGCCGACCGGCATCCGGACTTTCCTCAGGAGCCCACGGCCGACCAGTTCTTCGACGAAGCACAGTGGGAAAGCTACCGGCGGCTGGGGTTCGGGATCGCCAATCTCGTTTTCGGAGACACGCGGCCGGGATCGGACGGCGTGGGCGTGGCGCTTTGGCGCTACTTGAAAGGCGGGCACACCGGCTGAGGGGTTGCGGGAGCAACGCGGGCAGCAGGTTTCCGCGTGAAGGCAAGGGCCTTCATGCATCACGCGATGAAAGTCAGCCAAGAGGACTAACAAACTTCGATAGTCGGAATACCATACGCAAGCCGCGCTGACGGACCGCCCTGTGAATCGGTGCCGTTGGTTCGAACCGTAAAGCCCGAGCGCGGCTTTTGTTCAGCCGGATGGAATCCTGAGTTGCGGGCGACGTTGATGCGCGCGCCGCCGTCCGCGTGCGTCACCAGCAACGTGATGCTGGAAAGCTGCCAGTTTCGGTCGAAACGGCGCACGGACCATGAATGGGGTGCCAGCGAGAATGACGCCCGTGAAGGCCGCGGGGGGTCCTCGAGGGGGGGCGCAGCCACCCGTCGAAGCCGATCCTCCCGCTTTTCTGTTCCGAAGCTCCCGGCGTCAAACGTCCAGTTCCGCGGCCTTTCGGAGCTACGGTTCGCGGAAAGCCCCGACGTCCTGGTGGGTCTTGATCGCGGCGAGCGCTACGCGCGCAGGCATCGCGGCCGGGTTGGTGCTTGGCGCGATCTGCGAAACCGCGGCCGCGGCGGACTTCGTCAATCCGAAGACGGGCCCGCCGCTGGAGGCGCCCGCACCTGCGCCCGCGCCTGCGCCCGCGCCGCTTCGCGTCGTGGCGCTCGATCTCGTGAAGCCGACGAGCTTCGCGGATGCGGCCGGTCGCCCCGCGGGCATCGCGATGGACTACTTCGATCTCGTACGGGCGGCGCTGGATCTCCGGATCCGCGACGTGCGCGTGATGCCGCCGGACCAGGCGCGCGAGGCGCTGCGCAGCGGCGACGCCGACCTGCTGATCGGCGTGCTGAAGTCCGACGCGTGGCTCGGCCTGGGCCAATTCACGGCGCCGTTCTTCGTCTCGCCGTCGGTGCTCATCACGCGCAGGCAGGCCACGGCGGTGACATCGTTGGCGGGTCTTGCCCATCGCCGGCTGGCAACGTGGTCCGGGCACGCCGGCGTCAAGCTGCTGCACAACCTGTATCCGGACATCGAGCTGGTCGACGCCGGCCCGGCGCCGCCGGACGCCCTGTCGGCGGTGCTGCAGGAGCGCGCCGACGCGGCACTGCTCTACCTCGACGTCGCGCGCGCCGCGCTCGCGGACCCCCGGTTTTCGGCGCTCGTCATCAGCGGATTCCCGCCCGAGTTCCCGGGCGAGTTCGCGTTCCTGGTGAGGGCGGAGCGCAGCGGCATGGTCGCACAGCTCGACCGTGCCCTGGCCTCGATCTCGCCCACGCAGAGATCGGAAATCCTGACCCGCTGGCTGCCGGACGCAATCCCCACGCGGCCGGCGCCGACACGCTGGGTCGAGATCGCCTTGCTCGTCGTAGCCGCCATGGCGCTCGCGACGTTTCCGATCGCGCTGCGCCTGGTGCGATTGCGGCGGGACTTCGCGAGGCAGAAGGCCGACGCGGAGGAGAGCCGGCGCCGGCAGGAACGCGCAATCCGGGAGGCCGAGGAGAACTCGCACCTGACCGCTTACCTGGCGCACGAAACGCGCAACCTGATCTTCGCGATCGAGGGCTCGCTGGCGCTGCTGGCGCGCGACCCCGCGCCGGCCGCCAAGGGGCGCCTGGCCGAATCGATCGACAGCTCCGCCAAGGCGCTGTCCGCTCTGCTCGACGTGACGCTCGAGCACGCGCGGGCCGATGCCGGGCAGTTCGAACCGCACCTGGCACCGGCCGATCTGAGCAGGCTCGTCGCGCGGATCGTGCAGGAGTTCGAGCCGCTCGCGTGGCGAAAGAAGCTGACGCTGGAGGCGAGGCCCGCGGC
Organism: uncultured Burkholderiaceae bacterium; assembly: GCA_964512305.1. GTDB lineage: Bacteria > Pseudomonadota > Gammaproteobacteria > Burkholderiales > Burkholderiaceae_F > CAZEIW01. The sequence goes on from CAZEIW010000046.1 coordinate 5,578, forward strand.
CGCTTCGCTGCGGATCGTCACCGACGAGACCCGGGTCGGTCAGATCGTCCGCAACCTCGTGGTCAATGCGATCAAGTTCACGCGCCACGGCAGCATCGTCGTGCGCGTGCGTCGCACCGGTCCGGCGGGGGTCGAACTGGAGGTGGCCGATACCGGCGGCGGCATTCCTGCCGACCAGCTCGCAACCATCTTTGCGCCGTTCGAGCGCGGCTCGGCCGATCGCGAGCGCGTCCAGGGCAGCGGCCTCGGGTTGTCGCTGTCGCTCGATCTGGCCCGCTTGCTGGGGGGTGACCTGCGGGTCGCCAGCGTGGAAGGCATCGGGACGACATTCACGCTGGTGCTGCGCGACCATGCCGACTCGCGCGCCCGCAGACCCGAAACGGTTCCGCTTTCGTCCGCGTCCGGCTGATCGCGCGCAGGGCCGCTCGCGCGCCGGGCACCGCAGCTGGCGCGATGCCCGCCGGCCGCGGCGCGCCGACGGAGTTCCTACTTGGTCTTCTTCTCGCGCTTGGCCTGCCGCTTTTCCTTGGCGGACTTCTGTGGAGGCTTCTTCTGGTCTTTCTTCTGGTCGTGGGATTTCGACATGTGGCTCACCTGATCCGATGGGGGAACGCCCGCTACGGCCGTGGCAGCGTGCAGTTTATCGAAGAAGCGACGTTGGTGGCGTGGTCGGACCCTCCACCTGGCTGAAAAGGGGCTCGCAGCGGGCTTCGCGACCGCTCATGGGGCCGAGCCTGCGGCCGAGCACTAGAATCTCCGCATGGTGGAATGGTCCGGCGGGGACTGACGTGCGGATGCCGAGGTCGGTGCGTTTGGCTGGGTGGGTCCTGACGGCGGCCGTCGGCGCGCTGATGGCCTGCTCGAAATCGGTCGCCCCGCCGCCTGCCGCCGAGTCGGCCGCTGCGGCCAGGCCGGCCCATGCCGAGCCGGCGATCGACTGGGTCAACGGCGATCCCGCAGCGGTCGATGCGGCGTTCGCGCGCGCGCGCGAGGCGCGGCAGCCGCTCTTCCTTTACTGGGGTGCGGTGTGGTGCCCGCCTTGCAACGAGGTCAAGGCAACAGTGTTCAAGCGGCGCGACTTCGCGGAGCGTGCGCGATTCTTCATCCCGGTCTACATCGACGGCGACAGTGCCGGGGCGCAGAAGCTCGGCGCGCGCTTCAAGGTCAGCGCCTATCCGACCATGATCCTGTTTTCGCCGGACGGCACCGAGATCACGCGCCTGCCGGGCGAGGTCGACGCCGCCCGCTATATGCAGATGCTCGCGCTGGGCATGAACGCGGGGCGGCCGGCGAAGTCGTCGCTTGCGGCGGCACTCGCTCGAGGCGGCGACGCGACGGCGGACGACTGGCGCATGCTTGCCTACTACTCGTGGGACACCGACGACGGCCAGCTGGTGCCGGCCGGACGCCTGCCGTCGACCCTGCAGCGGCTGGCGGCGAACTGTCCGGCCGCGTTGGCGGATCTCGGGGCTCGCCTGGCGCTGCGCTCGCTGGCGGCGGCGGCCCTGGCCAAGCCGGTGCCGGCGGTCGACCGGAGCGCGGCGCAGCAACGGGTGATGGCGGTGCTGGCGGACGATGCGCAGGTGCGCGAGAACTTCGACCTCGTCACCGCCTACCCGGCCGAGATCGTCGGTCTGATCTCTGCGCCGAAATCCGACGCGCGCGCTCGCCTCGCCGCCGCCTGGGACCGCGCGCTGGCGCGGCTGGTCGACGACGCCACGCTGGCGCGCACGGACCGTCTGGTGGCGGTGATCGGACGCGTGCAGCTCGCGCGCCTGCAACTGACGGCCGCCTCGGCGCTGCTGCCCGAGACGCTGCAACAGCAGGTGATCGAGGAGACCGGCGCCGCCGACCGTGCCGCGAGCGACGCTTACGAGCGTCAGGCGGTGATCAGCGTGGCCGCGGACGCCCTGACCGAGGCCGGGCTGGTCGACCGGTCGGACGCGCTGTTGAAGGCCGAGCTGCCGCGTTCCGCGTCGCCTTACTACCTGATGCTGGGTCTGGCCGCCAACGCCGCGCGGCGCGGTGACAAGGCCGCGGCGCTCGACTGGTACCGGCAGGCGTTCGAGGCCGCGCAGGGACGGGCGACGCGCCTGCAGTGGGGGGCGCGCTACGTGCGCGCGCTGATCGAGCTTGCGCCGCAGGACGAGGCGCGCATCGACGGCGCGCTGGGCGACGTGCTCGGCGAACTGGCGCCCGAGCCCGAGACGTTCTACGGACGCAACCGGGCCGTTCTGGACCACATCACGCGCCAGGTGCGCGCGTGGAACAAGAACCGCCGGCACGACGCGGTCGTCCGGCACGCCCGCGCGCGCGTACTGGAGATCTGCTCGCGGCTTCCGGCGGCGACGCCGGAGGCCTCCGCCTGCCGCAGCACGCTGGCGCCCGCGGCATAGCCGCGCCCCCTCCTCGGCGGTCGCCGCCCTTCGCGGGCGGGGGATCCTCATTGACATGAATACGGGTCACGGCGCGATGCCCGCGTAACCCGTCCATGAGGGATGCCTGCGCCGATGCGCCGGGCGCCCCCGAAATGCCGCGCCACCGGCGCAGATCGCACGCGCTTCACGAAATACGTACGGCGAGGGTCGGAATGCGCGCACGAACTACGTACGAGAGGGACCACTCGGATGGAAGGATTTACGTACATAGATACACGTAAGTGAGTTTTTAACAGGGCGACCTATTTCCACTGAGAAAACATCACTTCCCTATCAGAATTAGCTGACTAATTGATCGGAAGAGAGTAAGTTAGTCTCATTCGCAATTGGGTAATCGACCTGATCCTGGGTCGGAAATGCGGTCGCCAAGGGCGACACAAGCGCCCGGCGCACCGTGGAAGGTCAGACAAACAGAGGCGAACGATGAGACCAACAACCCTTATTTCGATAAGCATTGGGATGTGCGCGGGTACCTTCGCCGCGGTCGCGTACGCAGCCGTGCCGGAGCCCACGATGTCGTTCATGTCGGTCCCCGCGATCGCGCAGTCGCGCGCGGGCGAGCCGGGGATCATCCAGCAGCGCAACAAGGACGCGATGGTGATCATCGCCAAGGAGCGCGCGCAATGCGGCCAGCGGCCGAGCGAGCCGACGTTCGATCTCCAGGACGGGGTCGTACACGTCGGCTACAGCGTGCCCGGCTCCGTGGAGAGCGCCGCCGGCGCCTGCGTCTCCACCGCGATCTTCACGGTGAAGAACCTGCCGCAGCAGGACCTGCAGGTCGCCGTCGATACGCATGGCGCGCCGCCCGCGAGCACGGCGACCGCGCGCCTCGAACCGTCGCCGCAGATGAGCTTCGTCTCGGTGCCGGCGATCTCCGATTCGATCAGCGCGAAGCCCGAGACGTTCAAGTACTGGCGCCAGGGCGAGCTGATCGTGGTCGCCAAGGAGCGTGCCGAGTGCGGCCAGCGGCCGGCCGACCCTGCGTTCGACCTCGAGGGCGGAACCGTGCACGTGAGCTACAGCCTGCCCGGCGGCGCCGAATCGGGCTGCATGGCGACCGCGATCTTCACGCTGAAGAACCTGCCCGGCCAGCCGACCCAGGTGGTCGCCGACGCGAACCGCATCGCGGCGCCGCCGGTGATGGTCGCGCAGAACACCGCTCCCGCGCGGGCTGCGGAGCCGACGATGAAGTTCATGTCGGTGCCGGCCGCCGACGAAGCGGGCGGCGGCAAGGCTCAGGTGCTTCAATACCGGCACAAGGACGAAATGGTCGTCATCTACAAGGAGCGGGCCGATTGCGGCCAGCGCCCGGCCGAGCCGGGCTTCGACGTGGCGCAGGGCACGGTGCACGTCACGTACGCGGTGCCGCCGCTGACCACCGGTAGCTCGTCCGACGGCCATGCGTGCATGGCCCTGGGCATCTTCACGATCAAGAACCTGCCGAACCAGGACTTCATGGTCGCGGCCGACGTGACACGCAAGGCCACGACCGACCTGTGCAAGCACCCGGCCGGTTCGTCTCGCGCAGGCGTCTGCTGATCGCAAGGCATTGACGCTCAGGCTGCCGCAGCTGGCGGCAGCCTGCCGGGGCAGGCAGCCCCGGCATCTCCCGGCAGCTCGGCCTTGTGCCGTGCATGCCGCCGACCCGCCGCGCATGGCATGATTGCGCGCGCCCGGGCGGCCGCTTCGCCCGCGCGGCGCAAGCAAGGAGACCGCCATGCCGCAGATGCCGATCGCAGGCGCGGTACCCGTTGCACCTGTGGCGATCGTGACCGGCGCCGGCACCGGCATCGGGCGCGCGACGGCGAGGGCCCTGTATGCCGGCGGCTACCGGGTCGTGCTCGCGGGCCGGCGGCAGGACCGCCTGCAGCGCGTGATCGACGAGCTCGGCGCGCAAGGCGGCAGCGATCCGGTTGCGGCCCGGGCAGGATCGCGCGCGCTGGCGGTCGCGTGCGATGTCGGCGATCCCGCATCGGTGCAGGCGCTGTTCGGGCGCACCGCGGAGGTCTTCGGCCGCCTCGACCTGCTTTTCAACAATGCCGGCAGCGGGACGCCGCCGATCCCGCTGGAGGATCTCACCTATCAGCAATGGATCACGGTGGTCAACGCCAATCTGACCGGGACTTTCCTGTGCACGCAGGCCGCGTTCCGGCTGATGAAGGAGCAGACCCCGCGCGGCGGGCGCATCATCAACAACGGCTCGATCTCGGCGCACGCCCCGCGGCCGCGCTCGGCCCCCTACACGGCGACGAAGCACGCGGTCACGGGCCTGACCAAATCGACCGCGCTCGATGGACGGGCGTACGACATCGCCTGCGGGCAGATCGACATCGGCAACGCCGCGACCGATATGACCGACCGGATGGCCACCGGCGTGATGCAGGCGGACGGCTCGGTCAGGCCCGAGCCTCGAATCGCGGTGGAGCAGGTGGCGCGGGCCGTGCTGTACATGGCGAGCCTGCCGCTCGACGCCAACGTCCTGTTCATGACCGTGATGGCGACGCAGATGCCCTTCGTGGGTCGCGGATAGCGTCGCGTGCGCGCAGGAGGGTGTCGATGAAGGTGTTGATCACCGGCGCGGCCGGCTTCCTGGGGGCGCGCCTGGCGCGCGAGCTGATGCGGCGCGGACGGCTCGCCAGCCGGCCGATCGAGCGTCTGGTGCTCGCGGATCGTGCCGAGTTCGCCGCCGAGCCCCGCGACGAGCGCGTGCAGACGCTCACGGGCGATCTGCTGGAACAGGCCGACGCGCTGGCGGCGCAGCGCTTCGACGGCATCTTCCACCTGGCATCGGCGGTGTCGGCCGAGTGCGAGGCCGACTTCGAGCTCGGGATGCGCGCGAACCTCGATACCACGCGCCGGCTGCTCGACGCCTGCCGTGCCGCGGGCAACGTGCCGCGGATCGTGTTCTCGAGCTCGCTCGCGGTATTCGGCGGCGACGCCCCCTGGCTGCCGCTGCCGGAGGTCGTGCGAGACGACACGCTGCCGACGCCGCAGACCTCGTACGGGATGCAGAAGTACGTCTGCGAGCAACTGCTCGCCGAACACACGCGGCGCCGCCATCTGGATGGCCGCGCCGTGCGCCTGATGACTGTCGTCGTGCGGCCCGGCCGGCCGAACGCCGCCGCTTCCGGCTTCCTGTCCTCGCTCGTGCGCGAGCCGCTCGCCGGCATCGACATGGTCTGCCCGGTCGATCCCTCGACGCCGGTCGCGCTCTCCTCCGCCGCGGCGACGATCGACGGCCTGATCGCCGCGTTCGAGACGAGCCGCGAAGCCTTCGGCGGCCGCACCGCGCTCAACCTGCCGGCGCTTACCGTCACGGTTCAGCAGATGCTGGACGTGCTGGGCAGGATCGGCGGCGACGAGGCATTGTCGCGGGTGAAGTTCGAGGTCGACCCGGTGATCGAGCGCATGGTCGCGAGCTGGCCGGCGCGCGTCGAGGCCGCGCGAGCACGCCTGCTCGGACTCAAACCCGAGCCCGACTTCGCGTCGATCGTGCGCGCGTACGTACGCGAATACGGCCCGGCGGTGGCCAACGCCAAGGCACTGTCCGCGGTGCAGGAAGCCTAGGACGCCGCGCGAGGCGCGAGATAGCCCCGCTGCGGCATCGATCGATGCCGGGTCAGTGCGTCGCGGGTGGCCTCGATCAGCTCCTCCGGCAGCCTCACCCCCGAGTGCAGACGCGGGGCCGGCAGGCGGCCCGCCTGCGGGCCATGCGCGAAGAAATGGTCGACCGCCTTGTTGGCGTTCGTGAAGGCGTTGCCCGTCGGCACCCTGGCTGCCTGGGCGAACACTTCGTCGGCGAAGGCGCTCAACCGGGCCGAGAGCGCGCGCGCCGCCTCGCTCTCGCCGCGCTCGAGATGCGCGACGATGCGGGCGAGCTCCGGCCCGAAGCTGTTGGCCGTGCTGAGCAGGAATCCGTCGTAAGCGCCGCCGCCCTCGGCGAGGTGCGATGCATATCCGCCTTCGGCGCCTCGCACCAGGAACACGGCGCGCAATCCGGAAGCCGCGATCAGGTCGCGGCCGCTGGTGTCCTTCAGCAGGTAGAAGTTCGGGAAACGATCCGCCAGCGCGACCACGGTCTCGGAGGACATCTCGTTGCGCGTGACCTGCGGCAGCTGGTACAGCGCCGTCGGCAGCCCGTGGGCCAGCACGGCCTCGAGCCCCGCCGCGATCCGATCCTGGGTCAGGCCGGCCCCCGAGGGCGGGCAGACGGTGAAGCCGCAGACGCCGGAGCGGACCATGCTCTCCAGCGGATCGTCGACGCCGGTGCGGCGCTTCAGCCAGGCCGTCGTATCGGCAATGGTTTGCAGCATCGCGTCGACGTCGGTCTTCAGCACGCCGATCAGCAGATGCATGCCGGTGCGGGCGATCTCGTCCAGCACGCATTCGAGCAGCGTACGGGTTTCGACCGCATCGATCTCCCAGCCTTCGCCGGTGCTGCCGGGAATCAGCAGGCCACGGACCGATCCCCGAAGGAATTGCAGATGCGCGCGCGTTCGATCGCGGTCGATCGCGCCGCCGTCGTCGAAGTGCGTCAGCAGCGGGCACCACAGGCGCGGGATCCCGCGCGGAAAGAGCCGCCCGATCAGCTGCTGCCGCGGACTGCCGAATCGCTCCTGCTGCCGGTTCATCCCTCACCCCCGTTCGCGTCCCCGCCGCCAATATAGCGTCCCCTTCGCGTCGTCGACGACGCCGCCGATTGGCGCGCGCTTCGAGGAGAGCGCTTGACCGGGGAATTGCGCGCAGAGTAAAGTGGTTTGGAAGCGCGACGGGAGCAGCCTGCGATGTCGGATTCGAACGGAGCGGCGCGCAAGCCGCGGCGCAGCCAGGCGTGGTTCGGTCGCCAGGACCGCGACGGGTTCATCTACCGCTCGTGGCTCAAGAACCGCGGCATTCCGCACGACCAGTTCGACGGCCGGCCGGTGGTCGGCATCTGCAACACCTTTTCGGAGCTCACCCCCTGCAATTCGCACTTCCGGATCCTGGCCGACCAGGTCAGGCAGGGCGTGCTCGAAGCGGGCGGCTTCCCGCTCGAGTTCCCCGTGATGTCGCTCGGCGAAACCCTGATGCGGCCGACCACGATGCTTTTCCGCAACCTGGTCAGCATGGACGTCGAGGAATCGATCCGCGCGAATCCGCTCGACGGCGTCGTTCTGTTGATGGGCTGCGACAAGACCACGCCGTCGCTGCTCATGGGCTCGGCGAGCTGCGATCTGCCGACGATCGGCGTGTCCGGCGGGCCGATGCTGTCGGGCAGGTTCCGCGGCGGCGAGCTCGGGTCGGGCACCGGCGTGTGGCAGATGAGCGAGGCGGTGCGGGCGGGAGAAATGCCGCTGCAGGATTTCCTCGAAGCCGAAAGCTGCATGCACCGCTCGCACGGACACTGCATGACGATGGGCACGGCGTCGACGATGGCATGCATGGTCGAGGCCCTCGGCATCGGGTTGCCGGGCAACGCCGCGATCCCCGCGGTCGACGGACGCCGCAACCTGCTCGCCCGCATGGCGGGGCGGCGGATCGTCGCGATGGTCGAGGAGGATCTCGCGATGTCGCGCATCCTGACGCGGGCCGCGTTCGAGAACGCGATCCGCGTCAATGCGGCAATCGGCGGTTCGACCAACGCGGTGGTCCACCTGCTGGCGCTCGCCGGGCGCTGCGGCGTCGAGCTCACGCTGGACGACTTCGATCGCCTGGGACGGCAGGTGCCCTGCCTGGTCGACCTGCAGCCGTCGGGAAGCTTCCTGATGGAGGATTTCTACTACGCGGGCGGCCTTCCGGCCGTCATCCACGAGTTGGGCGCCGCGCTCGATCGCGGCGCGCTGACAGTGACCGGACGCTCGATCGGCGACAACAACGCCGGGGCGGAGCGCTTCGCCCTGGACGGAGGGCGTGAACCGATCAGGACGCTGGGCAAACCCTTCAAGACGCACGCGGGCATCGCGGTGTTGCGGGGCAATCTGTGCCCGGACGGCGCGGTGATCAAGCCGTCGGCGGCGACGCCGGCCCTGATGAAGCACCGCGGACGCGCCGTCGTGTTCGAGAACAGCGACGAGATGCATCGCAAGGTCGACGACGACTCGCTCGACGTCGACGAGCGGTGCGTGCTGGTGTTGAAGAACTGCGGCCCCAAAGGGTATCCGGGGATGGCCGAGGTGGGCAACATGCCGCTGCCGGCCAAGCTGCTGCGCAAAGGGGTGACCGACATGGTGCGCGTCTCCGACGCGCGCATGAGCGGCACCGCGTACGGAACCGTGGTGCTGCACGTCGCGCCCGAGGCCGCCGACGGCGGCAACCTGGCGCTCGTGCACGACGGCGACCCGATCGAACTCGACGTCGAAGCGCGGCGCCTGCATCTCGACGTGCCGCAGGCCGAGCTGGAGCGGCGGCGCGCGGCCTGGAAGCCGCCCGAAGCGCCCGCGCAGCGCGGCTACCTGAAGCTGTACTTCGAGCACGTGCAGCAGGCCGATCGCGGCGCGGATCTCGACTTCCTCGTCGGCCGCAGCGGCGCGGCGGTACCGAAGGACAACCACTGAATTCATGGCCCAGGTCTCGATACGCGCAGTGGGCAAGCGGTTCGGGTCGACGCCGGTCATTCGGGGAGTCGACATCGAGATCGAGGACGGCAGGTTCACGGTGCTGGTCGGTCCCAGCGGTTGCGGCAAGACGACGCTGCTGCGGATGATCGCAGGCCTGGAGGAGATCACCGAGGGCGAGATCAGCATCGGCGGCCGCGTGGTCAACCGGGTCGCGCCGAAGGAGCGCGACATCGCGATGGTGTTCCAGAACTACGCGCTGTATCCGCACATGACCGTGCGCGAGAACATGGGCTTCAGCCTCAAGCTCGCGGGCGTCGAGCGCGGCACCGCGCGCGAGCGCGTCGAGCAGGCGGCCGAGATCCTCGGACTGCGCGACCTGCTCGATCGCTATCCGCGCCAGCTGTCGGGAGGCCAGCGGCAGCGCGTCGCGATGGGGCGGGCGATCGTGCGCAAGCCGCAGGTGTTCCTGTTCGACGAGCCGCTGTCGAACCTCGATGCGAAGCTGCGCGTGCAGATGCGCACCGAGATCCGCGAGCTGCACCAGCGCCTCGGCGCGACCTCCGTCTACGTGACGCACGACCAGATCGAGGCGATGACGATGGCCGACGACATCGTCGTGATGCGCGACGGCCGGGTCGAACAGGCGGGCGACCCGCTGTCGCTCTATGACCGCCCCGCCAACACCTTCGTCGCCGAGTTCATCGGCTCGCCCGCGATGAACCTCGTCGCGGGCACGGTGCGCGGCCGGGGCGCCGCGGCGCGCGTCGCGTTCGCCGACGGCTCGACGCTGCCGCTGCCGCCGGGATCGCGCGGCGAGGACGGGCAGCCGGTGCTGTACGGGATCCGCCCCGAGCATTGCGCGGTCGCCGAGCAGGGTGGGCTGCCGGTCGAGGTGCTCGTGGTCGAACCGACCGGAGCGGACACGCAGCTGTACTGCCGCTTCGACGGCCACCGCGTCATGGCGACGATCCGCAGCCGCACGCGCGCGAGGCCGGCCGACCGGCTGCAGCTGATCCCGGATCCGGCGCATTCGCACTTGTTCGACTCGGCCAGCGGCGTGCGCCTGGTCGGCTGAATGGCGCGCCGCGCGCATCGGCGATCGCGCGGCGCGAGGCGACGGGAAGAAGGCTCTGGGGAAGACGAGCGACGACACGGGAAGTCAAGGAGACCGCGATGGAAAGCAACGAGCGACGCAGGGTTCTGAAGACCGGCGCGGCAGCCGCCGCCGCCGCCGCGGCCGGACCGTTCATATGGATCAAGGACGCCGCCGCGCAATGGAACAACGTTCCGGAGAAGGGCGCCAAGCTGAGGGTGCTGCGCTGGAAGCGGTTCGTGCAGGGCGACGAAGACCAGTACGTGGCGAACGCCCGGAAGTTCACCGAGAAGTACGGCATCGAGGTGCGGGTCGACCACGAGAGCTGGGAGGACGTGCGGCCGAAAGCGGCGGTCGCGGCCAACGCGGGCGCCGGTCCGGACATCATCCTGTCGACCAATGACGACGCCGACCTGTACCCCGAGAAGCTCGTCGACGTGACCGATCTCGCCGATTACCTGGGCCACAAGTACGGCGGGTGGTACCCGGTCTGCGAGCAGTACCTGAAGCACGACGGGCGCTGGATCGGGCTTGCGCTCGGCTGCGCCGGCAACGCGATCGTCTATCGCGAAAGCCAGGTGAAGGCGGCGGGCTTCGACGCCTTCCCGAAGGATCTGCCCGGCTTCTTACGGCTGATGAAGGCGCTGAAGGACAAGGGAACGCCGCCCGGCTTCGCGCTCGGGCACGCGACCGGGGACCAGGCCTGGGCCCACTGGCTGGTGTGGGCGCACGGCGGCAAGCTGGTCAGCGAGAGGAACGAAGTCGTCATCAACAGCCCCGAGACGATCCGCGCGCTCGAGTTCGCGCGCGAGCTGTATCCGACCTTCGTGCCGGGAACGCTGTCCTGGCTCGACCCGAGCAACAACAAGGCGTTCCTCGACGGCCAGATCAGCGTCACCGCCAACGGCATCTCGATCTATTACGCGGCAAAGACCTCGAAGGATGCGAAGCTGCAGGAAATCGCGCGCGACATCCAGCACGCCAACTTCCCGGTCGGGCCGGTCGGCAGGGCGAGCGAGTTCAACCTCTTCCTGAACCAGATGATCTACAAGTACACGAAGTACCCGAATGCGGCCAAGGAGTTCCTGCGCTTCATGATGGAGGAAGAGCAGTTCTCGCCGTGGATGGAGGCGTCGATCGGCTACGTGTGCCAGCCGCTGCGCGCGTACGAGGCGAACAAGGTCTGGACCGAAGATCCGAAGCACACGCCGTATCGCGACGCGACCAAGGTGATGCTCCCGGTCGGCTACGCGGGGCAGATGGGATACGCGTCGGCAGCCTGCATCGCCGACTTCATCGTGCTCGACATGGTGGCCGCCGCGGCGAGCGGCGACCAGACGCCGAAGGAGGCGGCCGAACGCGCGCAGAAGCGGGCGGAGCGGTACTACAAGGTGTGAGCGCCGGGGATGCGATGACCGGCCACAGAACTCCCCTCTCCCGCGTGCGGGAGAGGGGCGGGGGGGAGGGCGAGCGCACGGCCAATGCGTCCACCCTCACCCCCACCCCTCTCCCGCACGCGGGAGAGGGGAGTCGTGGGCGCCAGACGTGAGCGCCTGGTCCGCCGTCGGGCGGATCCTCGACCGGCGCGAGCCGCTGGCGGTGCTCCTGCTGCTGCCGGCGGCCGCGTTCCTGCTGCTGTTCCTGACCTACCCGCTCGGGCTGGGAACATGGCTCGGCTTCACCGACGCGAAGATCGGGCGCGGCGGCGCCTGGATCGGCCTCGACAACTTCCGCTCGCTGTGGGACGACGAGGTCCTGCGGCTGGTGGTGTTCAATACGCTGTTCTACACGCTGGTCGCGAGCGTGATCAAGTTCGCGCTCGGCCTGTGGCTGGCGCTGCTGCTCAACCAGCACCTGCCGTTCAAATCGCTGCTGCGCGCGGTCGTGCTGCTGCCCTTCATCGTCCCGACCGCGCTGTCGGCGCTCGCCTTCTGGTGGATCTACGACTCGCAGTTCTCCGTGATAAGTTGGGTGCTGGTCAAGCTCGGGCTGATCGATCGATACATCGACTTCCTCGGCGACCCCTGGCACGCGCGCTTCGCGACCATCGCGGCCAACGTCTGGCGCGGCGTGCCGTTCGTGGCGATCTGCCTGCTGGCGGGCCTGCAGACGATCTCGCCGTCCTACTACGAGGCGGCGAGCCTCGACGGCGCCACCGAGTGGCAGAAGCTGCGCCACGTCACGCTGCCGTTGCTGGCGCCGATCACCGCGGTGGTGATGACCTTCTCGGTGCTCTTCACGTTCACCGACTTCCAGCTGATCTACGTGCTGACGCGCGGCGGGCCGCTCAACGCGACGCACCTGATGGCGACGCTTTCGTTCCAGCGCGCGATCCCCGGCGGCAACCTCGGCGAAGGGGCGGCCATAGCGACCGCGATGGTGCCGTTCCTGCTCGCGGCGATCCTGTTCTCGTACTTCGGGCTGCAGCGCCGCAAGTGGCAGCAGGGCGGATCCGACCGATGAGCGCGCAGGGCGCGGCGTCGGGTGCTGCCGGCGCGGGCGCAACCGGCCTGCCGATCCCGCTGCCGCGCCGGCTGGTCACCTTGTACGCGCCGCTCGCGCTCTTCCTGTTCGTGCTGCTGTTCCCGTTCTACTGGATGGTGATGACGGCGCTCAAGACCAACGCCGAGCTGCTGTCGCACGAGGGCAACCCGTTCTGGGTCCACGAGCTGACGTTCGCGCACATCCGCAAGCTGCTGTTCGAGACCTCGTATCCCGACTGGCTGTGGAACACGATCCTGGTCTCGGTGGTCGCGACCGCGCTGTCGCTGGCTGCCGCGGTGCTGGCCGCGTACTCGATCGAGCGGCTGCGCTTCCGCGGCTCGCGCGTGGTCGGCATGAGCGTGTTCCTCGCCTACCTCGTGCCGCCGTCGATCCTGTTCATCCCGCTCGCCGCGGTGGTCTACAAGCTCCACCTGTACGACACGCGGCTGGCGCTGATCCTGACCTATCCGACCTTCCTGATCCCGTTTTGCACCTGGCTGCTGATGGGATACTTCCGCTCGATCCCGTTCGAGCTCGAGGAGTGCGCGCTGATCGACGGCGCCAGCCGGATCCAGATCCTGCTGCGCATCGTGCTGCCGTTGTCGATCCCGGGGCTGATCTCGGCCGGCATCTTCGCATTCACGCTGTCGTGGAACGAGTTCATCTACGCGCTCACCTTCGTGTCGTCGTCGGAGGTCAAGACGGTGCCGATCGGCGTCGTCACCGAGCTGGTCGAGGGCGACATCTACCACTGGGGCCCGCTGATGGCCGGCGCGCTGCTCGGCTCGCTCCCCGTGGTGGTGCTGTACTCGTTCTTCGTCGAGTACTACGTGGCCGGCATGACCGGCGCGATCAAGGAGTAGGCGGACTGAACGCGATCACCTGCTGGCGCTGCTCGCCAAGGCCGTCGATGCCGAGGGTCACGACGTCGCCCGCTTTCAGGTACTGGGGCGGCTTCATGCCCATGCCGACCCCGGGCGGCGTCCCGGTCGTGATGATGTCGCCGGGCATGAGCGTCATGAACCGGCTCACGTAGCTCACCAGCGCCGCGACCCCGAACACCATCGAGCGCGTATTGCCGCGCTGGCGCGCCTCGCCATTGACGTTCAGCCAGAGCGCGAGGCTCTGCGGGTCGGGCACCTCGTCGGTGCTCACCAGGTAGGGGCCGATCGGACCGAAGGTGTCGCAGCCCTTGCCGCGGTCCCACTGGCTGCCGCGCTCGAGCTGGAAGTTGCGCTCGGAAACGTCGTTGACCACGCAGTAGCCCGCGACGTGGGCCAGCGCGCGGTCCTCGCCGACGTAGCTGGCGCGGGTTCCGATCACCACCCCGAGCTCGACCTCCCAGTCGGTCTTGGTCGAGTCGCGCGGCAGCATGATCGGATCCCATGGGCCGTTGATGCAGGTGGTCGCCTTCGAGAAGAGCACGGGCTCGCCGGGCACCGGCAGGCCGGCCTCGGCGGCGTGGTCCGAATAGTTCAGGCCGATCGCGACGAACTTGCCGATGCCGAGGTACGGCACGCCGAGGCGCGGCTCTCCCCGGACGCGCGGCAGCGAGGCCGGATCGACCTGGCGCAGGCGCTTGAGCTCGCGCGGGGCCAGCAGCGCCGAGTCGATCTCGCCGACGACGCCCGACAGGGCCCGGATGCCACCCTGGGGGTCGAGGATTCCGGGCTTTTCGCGGCCGCGCGGCCCATAGCGTACGAATTTCATGTCCTGCTCCCGGGAAGTTGTTCGCTACATGCTCATGCCGCCATCGACAAAGACGGCCTGGCCGGTCATGAACGAGGATTCGTCGGATACGAGGTACACGAACGTCTCCGCGATCTCCTCGGCGGTCGCCAGCCGCCCCATCGGCTGCCGCGCGACGAAGTCGCTGCGCGCGCGGGCCGGGTCGGCCGCGGCGCTGATCCGCTCGTGCAGCGAAGGCGTATCGACGGTGCCCGGGCAGACGCAATTGACGCGGATGTTCTGCCGTACGTGATCGATCGCGAGCGCACGGGTGAAGCCGGCGACGGCGGCCTTGCTCGCCGCGTAGGCGACGCGGTTCGGCGCCGCCTTCGACGCGCCGAGCACCGACGCCATGTTGAGGATCACCCCGCCGCCGGCGGCGATCATCTTCGGCACCATCGCCTTGGTCAGCACGAACATGCTTCGCACGTTGAGCGCGAAGCTGAAGTCCCAGTCGCGCGCCGAGCATTCGAGGATCGTGCCGTGGTGGACATAGCCGGCGCAATTGAACAGGATGTCGACCGCGCCGATCGATTCGACCAGGGCCTCGACCGCGGCGTCGTCGAGCACGTCGAGCGGGCGTGTCGAAATGCCGGCGTGGGCCGTCAGGCCCGCGAGCAGGTCGGCGCGCAGGTCGGTCGCGACGACGCGCGCGCCCTCGCGTGCGAACGCGATCGCGCCGGCGCGGCCCATGCCCTGTCCGGCCGCGGTGACCAGCGCGGTCTTGCCTTGCAATCGGTCGCCCATCGTTTCGCCTCGCAAGGTTGCGGGCCGCAACCGGCGCAGTCTAGTGGCGCTGGGCGCAGTCGGCCGAACATGTCCCTGCTCCTCGCATCTGCCGTCGCACCGCTGCAACCTCGCGGCGCACCGGTCGCGATCGTTTGTCTTGCGGTTTGGGGGTGTTGAGGGGTTGAGGCGATTGAAATCGTAAGTATTTGATATAACATAGGTTTTCCATACCAAGCCGAACTCCCCCGGCCGGCGGGCGCGTCGCTTAGGACCTCTGCCGCGCTCCTTTTCGGGGCATCGCAACTTCAGTCTTTGATAAGAATCAATGACCTTACGGCCCCATGGGCCCAAATTCCCCCTATGCTTGTGTTTATATTGGTTCTCGATTGCGTTTAGCCCCCGCTGACATGGGATCGGCCTTGATCGTGATGACTGCCGCGGCAGCGACGCGCGCACCGTGGATGCGGGATATGGGGGCACCGATCCGCCCCCGCTCACGGTCGGGAGCGGGTGCCGCGCACCCACCGTTGTAGGCATGGACGCGAACGCGCGCATGTCATTCCGGATCTCGTTCGACTCGCTGGTGCCGCGCGCGCGCTGGGCGCGCTTCCTCGCGGTCGCCGGGCCGGGCCTGGTCGTCATGCTCGCCGATACCGACGCCGGCAGCGTGATCACGGCCGCGCAAAGCGGGGCGCAGTGGGGCTACCGCCTGCTGCTGCTGCAGCTGATCCTTGCGCCCGTGCTCTTCGTGGTCCAGGAGCTCACGGTGCGCCTGGGCATCGTGACCGGCAAAGGGCACGGGCAGCTGATCAACGAGCACTTCGGCCGCGGCTGGGCGTGGCTTTCGGTCGGCACGCTGCTGCTCGCATGCATCGGCGCGATCCTGAGCGAATTGAGCGGCATCGCCGGCGTCGGACTGCTGTTCGGCGTGCCGGCGTGGCTGTCGATGACGGTGGTGGCAGGCGGCCTGATCCTGATGGTGTTCACAGGCTCGTACCTGTCGGTCGAGCGCATCGCGATCGCGATCGGCGCATTCGAGCTGGTGTTCCTGCTGGTGGCGTGGAAGGCGGAGCCGAGCGCCGCCGCGATGGCGGCCGGGGTGGCATCGATGCCCTGGCACGATCCGAACTACCGCTTCCTGGTCGCGGCGAACATCGGCGCGGTGATCATGCCGTGGATGGTGTTCTACCAGCAGTCGGCCGTGGTCGAAAAGGGCCTGACGATCCGCGATCTGAGGGCCGCGCGCTGGGACACCGCGCTCGGCGCTGTGATGACACAGGTCATCATGGCGGCGGTCTTGATCGCCACCGCTGCCGCGTTGCATACCACCGGCAGTCACGACGCGCTCGAAAGCGTGCAGGAGATCGCCGGTGCGATCACGCCGACGCTGGGCGAGGGCACCGGACGGATCCTGTTCGGGCTCGGGATGGTCGGCTCGGCACTGGTGGCGACGATCGTCGTCACGCTGACGGCGGCCCGATCGGTGGGCGAAGTGCTCGGGGTCAAGCACTCGCTGGAGCACTCGCCGCGCGAGGCGCCCTGGTTTTACGCGATCTACGCCGCTTCGCTGGTTGCCGGCGCGCTGCTGGTGGCCTCCGGCGTGAACCTGGTGAGCTTGAGCGTCGGCGTTCAGGTGATGAACGCGCTTCTGCTGCCGATCGTGCTCGGTTTCCTGTTTCTGCTGGCGCGGCGGCTGGCGCCGCCGTTCCGGCTGCGGGGTGGCTACGCCAGCCTGGTCGCCGTGATCATCGCTTCGACCTCCGCACTCGGCGTCTACGCCGGCGTGTCGGGCATGCCGCAGAGCAACAGCAGCGTGTTGAAGATCCGGCCGGTCGACGACTCCGACCAGGCGGCCGCGCAACTGGCCCATTTCGAGCATCGCGACGCGCTCGCGCCGGCGGTAGCGCAGCGCTGATCTTTCCCGCGCTCAGGCGAGGCCGAAGTAGGCGCGCCGCAGCGCGTCGTCGGCCCGCAGCGCCGCGACCGAGCCGCTGAATCGGATCCGCCCGCCTTCAAGCGCATAGACGCGGTCGGCGAGATCGAGGAACTTCACGTTCTGCTCGGCGATCAGCAGGGTCAGACCGCGCGCGCGCAGCCGGGCCAGGACCTGCAGCACTTCCCTGACGAACATCGGCGACAAGCCCGCGGAGGGCTCGTCCATTACCAGCAGGCGGGGATCGCCGGCAAGCGCCTTCGCGATGCCGAGCATCTTGCGCTGCCCGCCCGATAGATCGCTCGCGAGGCCACGGCGCCGCGGCGCCAGCGCCGGAAAGATCGCGTAGAGCTCGTCGAGCCGGGTGCGCAGCGCCGCGGCGGACAGGAATTGGCCGCCGATGCGGAGATTCTCGTCGACCGTCATGCCCGCAAAGCTGCCGACCTCGGACATGAACGAGATGCCGGCGCGCACCCGATGGTCCGTGCGGCGGTGCGTGATCTCGGCGCCGCGGAACCGGACCTGCCCGCGCCAGGCGGGCACCAGCCCGAGCAGGGCCCTGAGCAGCGTCGTCTTGCCGGCGCCGTTTGCGCCAAGCAGCACGGCGGTTTCGCGCTCGTTCACCGCAAGCGCCACGCCCCACAGCACCTGGATGCGGCCGTAGCCGGCCTCCAGGCCGCCCGTCTCAAGCAGCGCTTCCGCCATCCTCGGCTCCGAGATAGACCTCGATTACCTGCGGGGACTCGAGCGCGGCCGCGAGCGCGCCTTCGAAGATCTCGCGGCCGGCATTCAGGACGACCACGCGGTCGGTCACCTGCGAGAGGAAACCCATCAGGTGCTCCACCACCAGCAGCGTGATGCCGGACCCGGCGAGATCGCGCAGGCGCAGCGCGACGCGCGCGAGCTCGGCCGGATTGAGCCCGGCCGCCAGCTCGTCGATGCACAGCAGGCGCGGTCGGGTCGCCAGCGCGCGCGCCAGATCGAGCATCTTCTGCTGCACGCTGTTCAACTCCAGCGCCGGCCGCTTCGCTTCGCGGTCGAGCTCGAGGTCGGCAAGCAGGCGGTCGACGTCCAGCGGTCGGGCATGGCCGTGGCCGCCGCCGTAGGCGGCGGCGATCTCGACGTTTTCGCGCACGCGCAGCGACGCGAAAGGCTTCGGTACCTGGAACGTGCGATTGATGCCGAGGCGCACCAGGCGGTGCGGCGGCAGGCCGCCGATCGCGCGACCGTCGAACATCACCGCGCCGCCGTCCGGCCGGTACAGCCCGCTGATCACGTTGATGCAGGTGGTCTTGCCGGAACCATTCGGGCCGACCAGGCCGAGGATCTCGCCCGGCACGACGTCGAAGCTGACCGCGTCGAGCGCGCGAAAGCCGCCGAAGCGCTTCACGAGCGCCTGCACGCGCAGCAGGGGCACGCGCCCGCCCGGCGATTCCGGCGTGTCGCCGGCACGCGCGGGTTCACGGAACATCGATCGCCCGCCGCCGAAGCAGCGACACCAGGCCTTCGGGCAGGAACAGCACGAGCACCATGATCAGCAGCCCGTAGACGAGCTGGAAGTACTGCGGCGTCGAGACGCCGATCGCGTTGTAGGTGCCGTAGAGGATCAGCACGCCGAGCACGGGGCCGGTCACGGTCGCGATGCCGCCGAACAGCGTGAATACGATCGCGAAGATGCTGAACTCCGGGCTGAAGACGGTTTCCGGGTAGAACACCGACACGTACCACGCGAACACGCCGCCGGCCAGCCCGGCGATGATGGCCGACAGCAACCATGCCACGGTGCGCGCGCGCGCAACGTCGATTCCCGCCAGCGCCGCGCTGATCGGGTCGTCGCGCGTGGCCTGCAGCGCCAGGCCGAAGCGCGAATTGCGCAGCCAGATCGTCACGCCCAACGCCGCGGCCATGATCACCACCGCGGTCGCATAGCTCAGGTCGGGCGCATACACGCCGGCGAGGCTGATGCCGTAGGGACCGCGGGTCAGCTCGGTCAGATTCGGGTTGGAGACGACCTGGAACATCGCCAGCGACGCGGCGAGGTTGGAGATCGCGAAGTACGCGCCCGACAGGCGCAACAGCGGCGTCAGCAGCAGTGCCAGCACGACGGCGGCCGCGGCCCCCGCGCCGAGCGCGGCCAGCGGCGGCCAGCCCAGGTGGATCACCGCCAGCGAAAAGCCGTAGGCCCCGGCACCGAAGAATCCGACGTAGCCGAACGGCAGGTAACCCGTGAAGCCGTAGAGGATGTTCACCCCCTGGCTCAGCGTCATGAAGACGACGAAGTTGAACAGCAGCAGCTGGTTCGAATAGACGAACGGCAGCAGCGCGGCCGCCGCCACCACCGGCAGCCCCACGATCGCGACATGGCGCGCCGCGTCAGACACGGCGCACCCGGCGGCCGAGCAGGCCGCTCGGCCGCGCCAGCAGCAGCGAGATCAGCAGCACGTAGGGCAGCAGGTTGGCCCACGAGCTGAAGTAGGCCTGCATGAACATCAGCGACACGCCGTACACGATGCCGCCCAGGATGGTGCCGAGCGGGCTGCCGAGCGAGCCGATCACGATCACGGCGAAGGACTGGATGTTGACGTCGACGCCCATCGCCGGCGTGACGCTGCCGAGCATGAACGGCGCCAGCACGCCTGCGATCGCCGCCAGTGCCAGGCCGGCGCCAAAGGCGAGCGCCGAGACCCGGTGCACGTCGATCCCGCTGGCGACAGCTTCGGCGCGGTCGATCATCACGGCGCGGGTCAGGTAGCCCAGGCGCGTGCGGTACAGGTAGGCGGTCATGGCGAGCAGCGCCGCGCCGCTCGCGGCGGCGCTGACGACCCACGCGGCGGGGAAGCCCTGGCCCAGCACCCGGACCGGCCCCGAGGCGAGCGCCTGCCCAGGGATCGAACGCTCCGTCGGGCCGAACGCGATGGTCGCCAGCGCCTCCAAAACCTGCGCCAGGCCGAAGAACAGGATGATCGACAGCATCTCCGGGTCACGGGCGGCGAGCAGGCGCGGCACCAGCAGGTAGTACAGAACGAAGCCCAGGCCGCCGAACAGCACCAGCGCGACGAAGAGGCTGCCGATCGGGTTCAGGTGCAGCAGGTTGTAGAGCCAGTACGCCGTGAAGGCGCCGAGCATCACGAAGCCGCCGTGCGCGAGGTTCACGATGCGCATCACGCCGAAGATCAGGTTCAGGCCGAGCCCGACCAGCCCGAAGTACAGGCCGAACAGCAGACCGGCAAGCAGGGAATACGCGAGCATCGGTTCGGCGCGGGCGTCAGGCTCGCGGCCATGCGGCGCCGCGCCCAGGCGCTAGCGGGCTGCGCCTCCCGTTGCCGTTCCGGTCGCGCCGGAAGCGCGGCCGCTCATCGGGCCGGGTAAACCGGTTTGCCGGTCGCCATTTCGTGCGGATAGACGACCACGAAGCGCGGCTCGCCCTTGCCGTCGTCGACGACCTGACCCAGCGGCGTGATCTCGCCCACCTGCGCGCCGGTGTCGTCGAGCTCGAACGTGCCGTCGATGGTCTTGAGCTTGCCCGACAGGCTGAAGACCGCCGTGCGCAGCGCGAGCTGGTCCATGCTGTCGGTCACCGACAGGGTCTTCTCGAGCACCAGCCCTGTCGTGTATCCGGCCACCGAATTAAAGCCGAACTCGACCTTGCTGTCGCCGTACTTCTTGAGCCAGGCGTCGCGGAACGCGGGCAGCGACATGCCGAACTCCGGCTTGTACTCGATCGACGACGAGGTGACGTAGGTGAACACGTGCTCGAGGCCCTTGAAGCCCACCGTCTTTTGCAGGTGGCTCGTTTCCAGCCCCGGATAGATGCAGAACAGCCACTTGAACCCGACGCCGCTGTCCTGCAGGTTGCGCAGGAAGGAGATGTCGTTGTTCGGATACCCGAGTTCGATCACGGCGTCGGGCTCCGCGGCGCGGATGTTGTTGATCAGCACCGTATAAGTGGTCGTGTTGGTCGGCACGCCGCTGTCGTAGACGATCTCGAGGTTCGCGGCGGACTTGATGAAGCCGCGCACCGCGTTGGCCTGGGTTCCGGTGAAGTCGTTGGTCGCGTACAGGATCGCCACGCGCTTGATCCCGTAGGCCGGGCCGTCGTGCGTGAGGAAATCGGCCACATACTTGGGCCAGATGCTCGACACGGGGTCGGCGATCAGCACGATGTACGGATTGTCCTTCGTGAAGAAAGCGGCGCCCGTGCCGGTCTGATCGATCAGCAGCATCTTGTGCTCGCGCGCGATCGGCACGGCGATCGAGGTCAGCACCGAGCCGGAGTCGGCGATCAGGATGTCGACCTTGTCCTGCGTGATCAACTGGTTGTAAAGCGTCGCGGCAGTCGCGGTGTTGCTCTGGTCGTCGTACGCGATCAGCCGGATCGGGATCTTGCGGCCGTAAGGCTTGACGAACACGCCCCCCTCGGCGTTCTTCTGGTCGACCCAGAACTTGAGTCCCAGGTGCACCGGCATCGAGATCGCCGCGTAGTTGCCCGACGACGCGTACAGCGTGCCGATCCTGATCTCTGCCGGCGCGTCGGCAGCGCCGGCCACGCCGCCGAGCGCCAGCAACGTCAGGCCCACGGCAAGAATCCGGAACATCGCGCGTCTCCTCCCCGTGAACCGCGGCTTCGATGGGCGGCGGAACTGGTCGTTTGGCGGCGGCAGCTTCGGAAGCGAAAGGCGGGAGGATCGGCTTCGAGGGGTGGCTGCGCCCCCCCTCGAGCACCCCCCGCGGCATTCACAGGCGTCGCTCTTGCCGGCACCGGTTCATGGTCCGTGAGCACCTTCGGCCGGAATCAGCCCGCATTGCTCTGTGCGCCGGCCCGGGGATTTTCGAGTTGCGGTAGCGGCGTGTCAAGCGACTAGGGTTGCGTCACCTTTCGGGTCAGCTCGTGGCGGATCTCTCGCAGCTTCGCCTTGACGATTGCCGCATTCGCCGCGCCGATCCGGATCACGATCTTCTGGCCGGCGGAGCGCACCTGCAGATCGGCGTCGGCGTACTCGTACAGCACGTTGGGCTGCGTGAGCCTGACAGGCGACGCGGGCTGCGGAGCCAGCAGCATGTCGTCGATTGCCGCGATCAGGCGATCGTTGAAATAGCCCGTCGGGTATCCGAGCTCCCGATACGCCTGCTGAAAAAGCGGATAGAAGCGCACGTACAGCGCCACGCACTTTCGCACATCGACCGCCTGGAGCAGTTTCATGTAGGGCGCATAGCGCGCGACGTTGTTGGGGTCGATCGCGAGCGCCTCGCCCTGGCCGGAGACCAGGAACCGGCCCGGTACCGGCTTGACCGGCATCACCCGCTGCGAGACCTTCGCGCGCGGAAGATTGTCGACCGTGGCGACGATGTGCCGGATCAGGCTCTGCGGAATCAGGAATTCGTGCAGCCGCGCGGGACCGATCAGCGCCGCCAGCGCATCGGCGAAAGCGTGGTCGCTCTCGTCGAGCGCGGGCAGCGGCGCGGGCGCCGCTGCGCCCGGCTGTGCCTGCTCGATCGGATGCTCGATCGGCGGCGGCGCGGGCGCCGGGGCCGCCGCCGGCTCCGGCGCGGGCGGCGGCGCAGCCGGTGGATGCGGGCGCAGCGCGTAATAGCCGCCGACCATGATGCCCAGGATCACCGCCAGAATCACCCACCAGACGGCCTTGTTCATCGCTCGTCTTTCCGATCGAGAAGTCCTGCACCCACTCGGAATAGGACACCGTCAGGGCGCCGGCGTTCGCGATCGCGTCCGGACGCGGGCGGGCTACCCGGTTGGGTGACGCCCGGATTCTGCACGGATCCCGCTCGCTTTTGGGGGTATCGTTGCCCTCGGAAATCCGAGGTGGGGTCGGCACGCCGCAGACGCGCGATTGCCCGCGACGAGTGCAGGGTGGCACGAGCCTCACGGACGGAGAGCTGGCGCGGAGAAACACGATGGACATGAAACCGACCGATGCGCTGATCGACGAGCTCGTAAGGCGCCGTATCGACGAGCTCCTGCCGCAGAAGATCGAGGAGAAGCTGGCCGAGATGCGGCGCGACCGCACGCCCTCGATGACGATCATCGCGACCAAGGGGACGCTGGACTGGGCCTATCCGCCTTTCATCCTGTCGTCGACCGCGGCGGCGATGGGCTGGGACGTGTCGATCTTCTTCACGTTCTACGGACTGCAGCTGCTGCGCAAGGACCTGGATCACCTGAAGGTCAGCCCCCTCGGCAACCCCGGCATGCCGATGAAGATGCCCTTCGGACCCGACTGGTTCCGGCAGATAAACTGGAACATTCCGAACGCGGTGCAGTCGATCGTTCCGGGGTTCGAGTCGATGGCGACGAACTTCATGAAGCAGACGATGGCGCAGAAGGGCGTGGCGAGCATTCCCGAGCTGCGCGAGCTCGCGATCGAGGCGGGCGTCAAGCTGATCGGCTGCCAGATGACGGTCGACGCGTTCGGCTTCAGCCCCGACGACTTCATTCCGGAAGTCAGCCAGTTCGTCGGCGCGGCGACGTTCCTGCCGATGGCGCGCGACGCCGACGTCAGCCTGTTCATCTGATCGCGGCGGGCCGGGCGCGGCGCGCGAAGGTCACGACGTGCGATCCTCGGCAGGCGCGGCGGCTGCGATGCTCGCCGGCGCGATGGCGGACCTCCATGACAACGCCGAGCGCGCGACTGCGCTGCTCAAGGCGATGGCCAATCCGTCGCGCCTCATGGTCCTGTGCCAACTGGCCGAGGGCGGCCGGTCGGTCGGCGAGCTCGAGCGCACGGTCGGCCTGAGCCAATCGGCGCTGTCGCAGCACCTCGCGCTGCTGCGGCGGACCGGCCTCGTGTCGACGCGCCGCAGCGGCCAGTCGATCATCTACGCGCTGTCGAGCCGCGAGGCGATCGCCGTGATGCGGACGCTGCAGCGGGTGATCTGTCCGCCGGCGGAAGCCGCGGCGCGAAAGTCCGCCGGGCGTGGAGCCCGGCGCGGAGGGCCGCAGCGGTAACATTCCCGCTCTTGCGCTGAGGCTCGAATCCCAAGATGCAGGTGCTGCGTATCAACCCGCTGATCAGCGTCGCGGATCAGATCTCGGAGGCGGACGTTGCGGCGATCGCCGCGCGGGGCTTCCGGACCGTGATCGGGAACCGGCCCGATTCCGAAGGCGGAACGCCGGTGGCCGCGATTTCCGCCGCGTGCGAGCGCGCGGGCTTGCGATTCGCTTTCCAGCCCGTGGTCTACACGCGCCTGTCGATCGCCGACGGCGACGAATTCGCGCGGATCCTGTCGGCCGCCGAGCTGCCGGCGCTGGTTTATTGCCGCAGCGGCCGGCGCTCCGCCGCGCTGTGGGCGGTCGCGTGCGCGCCGCTGGTCGGGGTGGATGCCGTGCTCGACCGCGTGCGGCCGACGCAGGTCGGCATCGAGGACCTGCGGCCGCTGCTGCAGGTCAGCGCGCAGCGCGATAAGGTGCCGTATGCGAACCTTGCCGATGCGGCCGAGCGCGCGCGCCTGACGGAACAGTGGGTCGAGGGCGCCGGCGGGTCCTGATCGAGCGCCGCAATCCGCCACCCGCCATCATCCTGGGCGTATCGCGGCGGTCCGCGTCGCCGCAGGACGGAGTCCTGGCGCGTCACAGTGCAGCGCGGATCAGGCCGTCGGCCTCGCGAACCAGGTATTCGCGAAACTCGGCGGCTGCGGGCGTCAGCTGACGCTGGCGCGCGTGCACGGCGTACCACTGGCGGCGCAGCGGCAGGCCGAAGACCTGCAGCACGGCGATGCGGCCGGCGGCGAGCTCCAGCCGCACCGTGTGAAGCGACAGGAATCCGATGCCGATTCCCGCCATCACGGCCTGCTTGATCGTCTCGTTGCTGTCGGCCTCCATCACGGCCTTGATGCGGACGCCGGCGTCGGCGAAGTAGCGGTCCATCGCGATCCGCGTGCCGGAGCCCGGCTCGCGCACGATGAACGACTCGCCCTCGAGTTCCTCCGCGGCGAGCTCGCGCCGCAGCGACAGCGGGTGCGACGGCGCGGCGACGACTGTGAGCAGGTTGGGCGCGAACGGCGTGCCGGCGAAATTCAGGCCTTCGGGCGGACGCCCCATGATGCCCAGATCGATCGCGTAGGCCTGCAGCTGCCCGATGATCTCCTCGCGGTTGTGCACGCTGAGCTTGAACTCCAGGCCGGGGTGGGCGTTGACAAAATGCGCCAGCAAGCGCGGTGCGAAGTACTTCGCGGTGCTGACCACGCCAAGGCGCACGCGGCCGCGCTGCACGCCGCGCAGCTCGCGCGCGGCCTGCTGCAAGCCGTCGACCTGTGTCAGGACTTCCTCGGCCAGCTGGAGCAGTTCGCGGCCGGGCTCGGTGATCTGCAGGCCGCGCCCGACCGGCTCGAACAGCGCGATCTGCAGGTGCTCCTCGAGCTGACGCAGCTGCATCGAAACCGCCGGCTGCGTCAGGTGCAGCGCTTCCGCCGCCGCCGTGACGCTGCGTTCGCTGCCGACCGCGGCGAGGACTTCGAGCTGCCGCAGGGTCAAATGCCGCCTATCCATAAGCTTTTGGCCGCAGGTGCCAGTAACCCATTGCTTCCAACGATCAAATCGACCCAATACATAAGCGAAGTTTATATCAGGGCTTAAAATATTTGAATAGACCTTATTAATAACAGTGGGATACGATGCACGCGTCCCAAACGAGGATTCGAACGCCGGGGCGCGCGCCGCGGGTATCGGCGCGGTTGCGGCGCTGACCGCTGTCGCGCTGGTGCGACGAGTCGGGGCCCGGTAGGTATCAGCCGCACCCGGCGATCCGGCCACGCCGTGGGACGGCGACTCCATGCGGGCTGGCCGCAGCGCTGGATGGAATTCTCCGATCCGCCGTGGCTTGCCGGGGAGCACCCTGGAGGCGGCGTGGAACGAACCGAACCGCGGCGGCGCGCTCTCCGGCGCGCGGCCGCAGGCAACGACATTTCATTTTGAGCAGGGGGACGGAGGAGATGTTCAAGCAAACGGTGACCCTGACGCAGTTCCTGATCGAGGAGCGGCGTCGCTTTCCACAGGCGTCGGGATCGTTCAACGGCATCGTGCTGGCGATCGCGCTGGCCTGCAAGGCACTGTCGCGCAAAGTCGCCTATGGCGCGCTGGCAGGCCTTCACGGAGGGGCCGGCGCCGTCAACGTGCAGGGGGAGGCGCAGCAGAAGCTCGACGTGCTCGCCAACGACACCTTCATGCACTGCCTGCAGTGGGGCGGCTACGCGCGCGGCCTCGTGTCCGAGGAGATGGACCATCCGTGGATCGCGCACACCCCGGACGGGCAGGGCGACTACCTGGTCGCGTTCGACCCGCTCGACGGCTCGTCCAACATCGACGTCAACGTGTCGGTCGGCAGCATCTTCTCCGTGCTGCGCGCTCCGGCCGAGGCGCGCGCCGTGACTGACGCCGACTTCCTGCGGCCGGGCGTCGAGCAGGTGGCCGCCGGGTATGCGCTCTACGGCCCGTCGACCGTTTTCGTCCTGAGCGTCGGCCGCGGCGTTCACGGCTTCACGCTCGATCCCGAGATCGGCGAGTTCCTGCTCACGCACCCGGACATGAAGGTCCCCGAAGAGACCCGGGAGTTCGCGATCAACGCCTCGAACAGCCGCTTCTGGGAAGCGCCGATCCGGCGCTATGTCGAGGAGTGCCTCGCGGGCAGCAACGGTCCGCGCGCCAAGGACTTCAACATGCGCTGGATCGCCTCGCTGGTCGCAGAGGCGCACCGGATCCTGACGCGCGGGGGCGTGTTCATGTATCCGCGCGACAGCAAGGACGTTGCCAAGCCGGGCCGCCTGCGGCTGCTGTACGAATGCAACCCGATCGGCATGCTGATCGAGCAGGCCGGCGGGCGCGCCAGCACCGGCGTCGCGCCGATCCTGGCGGTCGCGCCGGAGTCGTCGCACCAGAGGATCGGCTTCGTGTTCGGATCGCGCCAGGAAGTCGAGCGGATCGAGCGCTATCACGTCGAGACTCCCGGTGGTGCAGAGCTCGATACGCCGCTGTTCAACCGGCGCGGGCTGTTCCGGGGCGCCGCCTGACCCTCCTTCGCGGCCTGCGGCCGCTTCGGCGGGCACGCCACAACGATTTGACATAGGGAAACGACATGTCGGAAAAGCACCCGATCATCGCGATCACCGGCTCGTCCGGCGCCGGCACGACGTCGGTCACCAGGACGTTCCAGAAGATCTTCCGCCGCGAAGGCGTCAAGGCCGGCGTCATCGAGGGCGACAGCTTCCACCGCTTCGACCGCAAGGAGATGCGGCGCGCGATGGCCGAGCAGGAGAAGGCGGGCAACCGCATCTTCAGCCATTTCGGGCCCGACTCGAACCTGTTCGAGGAGCTGGAAGCCGTGTTCCGCGAGTACGGCGAGACCGGCAACGGGCGCCACCGGAAATACCTGCACGACGCCGAGGAGGCGCAGCCGTACGGCCAGGAACCCGGAACCTTCACGGCCTGGGAGCAGTTCGAGCCGGATACGGACCTGCTGTTCTACGAGGGCTTGCACGGCGCGGTGGTGACGGAGAAGGTCAACGTCGCCCGCCACCCCGATCTGTTGATCGGCGTGGTGCCGGTGATCAATCTCGAATGGATCCAGAAGATCCACCGCGACAAGGCCGCGCGCGGATACTCGACCGAGGCGGTGACCGACGTGATCCTGCGCCGGATGCACGACTACGTGCACTACATCTGCCCGCAGTTCACGCGCACGCACGTCAACTTCCAGCGGGTGCCGACGGTCGACACTTCGAACCCGTTCACCGCGCGCGAGATCCCGACCGCCGACGAAAGCTTCCTGGTGATCCGCTTCGCCGATCCGAAGGGGATCGATTTCCCGTATCTTCTCAACATGCTGCACGACTCGTTCATGTCGCGGCCGAACACGATCGTGGCGCCGGGAGGCAAGATGGAGCTCGCGATGCAGCTGATCTTCACGCCGTTCATCTGGCGCATGATCGAGCGGCGCAAGAAGTCGCTCGGACGCCACTGATTCCGGAAGGGCACGACGATGGATTCGATCAAGAAGCCGGCAACGCCGGGTCAGGGCGACACGCCCCGCCGCGAACTGGCGAACGCCATTCGCGCGCTGGCGATGGATGCGGTGCAAAAGGCGAACTCCGGGCATCCGGGCATGCCGATGGGGATGGCCGACATCGCCGAGGTCTTGTGGCGCCATCACTTGCGCCACAACCCGGTCAATCCGCAATGGGCGAACCGGGACCGTTTCGTGATCTCCAACGGCCACGGCTGCATGCTGCAGTATGCGCTGCTGCACCTGAGCGGCTACGATCTGCCGATCGAGGAGATCAAGCGTTTCCGGCAGCTGCACTCGAAGACGCCGGGGCATCCGGAGTACGGCCTGACGCCCGGCGTCGAGACGACGACCGGTCCGCTCGGACAGGGAATCGCCAACGCGGTCGGCATGGCGATCGCCGAGAAGGTTCTCGCCGCGACCTTCAACCGTCCGGGCCTCGACATCGTCGACCACCACACCTACGTCTTCCTGGGCGACGGCTGCATGATGGAAGGCATTTCCCACGAGGTCTGCTCCCTCGCGGGAACGCTGGGGCTGGGCAAGCTGATCGCGCTGTACGACGACAACGGCATCTCGATCGATTCGGAAAAGGGGCGCATCGACCACTGGTTCACCGACGACACGCCCAAGCGCTTCGAGAGCTACGGCTGGCACGTCGTTGCGGCAGTCGACGGGCACGACCCGGAGGCGATCGACAAGGCCATCCGTGCCGCCAAGGCGGTCACGGACCGGCCGAGCCTGATCTGCTGCAAGACGGTCATCGGGCAGGGGTCGCCGAACAAGGCGAACACGGGGGCCGTCCACGGCGCTGCACTGGGTGACGCCGAAGTGGCCGCCACTCGCAAGAACATCGGCTGGGAATATCCGCCGTTCGAGATTCCCGAGCGCATCTACCAGGCCTGGGATGCCCGGAGCACCGGAGCTCGCCTGGAGCGCGACTGGAATCAGCTGTTCGCGAAATACGAGCAGTCGCACCCCGAGCTAGCGCGCGAGTTCACCCGGCGCCTGAGCGGCGTGCTGCCTGCAGGGCTGCACGAACGGGTCGAAGCCCTGGTCGTGAAGACCCGGGAGAAGGCGGAGAACATCGCCACCCGCAAGGCCTCCCAGAACGCGATCGAGGGGCTCGCTTCCGAACTGCCGGAGCTGATCGGGGGCTCGGCCGACCTGGCGGGCTCGAACCTGACGCTGTGGTCCGGTGCGAAGCCGATCACGCGCACCGAGGCGGGCAACTACCTGTTCTACGGCGTGCGCGAGTTCGGCATGAGCGCGATCATGAACGGGCTTGCGCTGCACGGCGGTTTCATCCCGTACGGCGGCACGTTCCTGACGTTCGCCGACTACTCGCGCAATGCGCTGCGGATGGCGGCGCTGATGAAGATCCGGACCATCTTCGTGTTCACCCACGACTCGATCGGGCTGGGCGAAGATGGGCCCACGCACCAGTCGGTCGAACACCTGGCGTGCCTGCGGCTGATTCCCAACCTGGACGTCTGGCGGCCGTGCGACACGAAGGAATCGCTGATCGCGTGGCGGGCCGCGATCGAGCGCCGCGACGGTCCCTCGTGCCTGGTGTTTTCGCGCCAGAACCTGCCGTTCCAGGCACGCACGCCCGACGCCGCGCACAACATCGCCAGGGGCGGCTACGTCCTCGAGGATTCGACGGGCAAGCCGGCCGCGGTCATCATCGCGACCGGCTCGGAGGTGCATCTGGCCACGGGCGCGCGCAAGGTGCTCGCCGGCCAGGGCATCGACGTCCGCGTGGTGTCGATGCCGTCGACCGCCGTGTTCGACCGCCAGGACGCGGCGTATCGGGAGAGGGTGCTGCCGCGCGGCGTTCCGCGTGTCTCCGTCGAAGCGGGCGTCACCGATTACTGGCGCAAGTACGTGGGCCTGGACGGCGGCGCGATCGGCGTCGACCGCTTCGGCGAATCGGCCCCGGCCGGGGAACTGTTCAAGTACTTCGGGGTGACGGTCGAGAAGGTGGTGGAGAAGGTGAGGGAAGTGCTGTAGGCGCGAGCGGCCGGGCCGTCATGGCCGGGCTTGTCCCGGCCATCCGTAAGCCTGCCCCCGGGCTTGACCCGAGGCTTGACCCGAGGCTTGACCCGGGTTGGTGCGTACTGCATGCACTTCGTCCTGCACCGACGTGGATCCCCGGGACAAGCCCGGGGATGACCCACTCATGCATGGTCGCCAAACAGCCCCGGAACAGCCCGGGGATGCCGCCTGTCTACGAATTCTTCGCCTGCGGCGCCCCGTTCTTCTGCGGCGCCGCCGTTCCCTTGCTGAACATGTAGACGATCGCGTTGCGCAGCTCGGTATCGGTCAGGTTGACCATGCCGCCCCGCGCCGGCATGCCGCCGTGCCCGTTGATCGCCGAGCGCACGAGGGCGTCGAGCCCTTGCTTCAGGCGCGGCGTCCACGCGGCGCGGTCGCCGATCTTCGGCGCGCCGTTGACCCCCGCTTCGTGGCACTTGTGGCATTGCGCCGCGACGACCTGTTCGCCGGTGCGCTCGGCGGGCAGGGCGGCCTTGCTGATGGGCTCGGTCCAGTGCCCGCCGGACTGGTTGACCATGTAGGTGATCGCGCGCTGGATCTCGATGTCGCTCAGCGTGAAGTCGGTGCCGTGCGGCGGCATCTTCCGGATTCCCCGCAGCGCGTGCGCGGTCAGGCTTGCGAGGCCTTGCGACGAGCGCTTGGCCCATGCCTTGTCGTCGCCGATCCTGGGGGCGCCGTTGACGCCGGTCGCGTGGCATTTCGAGCAGGTGGCCGCGACGATCTCCTTGCCGGAACGCTCCGGCGTGTCGCCGAACGCGCGCTGCCCGGCGGCGCTCAGCGCCAGCGCAAGACTGATTGCCATTATCAGTTTCAGCCTGGTCTCGGCCATCGACGACCGGCGGGCGGTGGTGCTTGTGCTGCTCATTGCGCGTCTCCAACGCATGGAATCGAAAATCGGACCGGACGGCGATCGCTGACCTCGGCGGAATGAGACACCCGATGACATCGAGCCGTATTACGCTGGGTCAAGCCGGCAGCGATTAGCGCCCGCGAAAGCGGCCGGGACCCGCCTGGGCGCTAGGCCGCCACGGCCGAGGCCGGGGCGTCGTTCCACGGCGACACGAACCGCGTCGCGACGAACAGCAGCACGAAGGGCACGACCAGCACGATCGCCGCCGCGAGCACGCCTTCGCGCCCGAGGATCTCCGGCACGTAGGTCACGAGGCCCTTCCCGGTCTTCCCGATCTCCTGCCCGCCGATTACGACGTTCCAGCGCATCATGATCACCGCGAACAGCACCAGTGCCGCGCTCGCCGTGTTCAGCACGATCATCGCCCGGCCCCTGAGGCCGCGCCAGACCACGAACGTCAGCGCGAGCAGGGGCGCGAGCGAACCGAGCCCGAACTGCAGGCCGAAAAGCCGCAGCGACGCAGGGCCGCTCATGTATTCCTTGATCGCCTCGATCCCCTCGCGGCTTCGGTAGAGCAGGCTCGCCAGCTCGACCCCTTCGAGCAGCAGCGCCGGCATCAGGAACCCCCACAGCGTGTACCCGAGCGCCCTGACGCAGGCCTCGTCGATCGCGACCTTGCGCCAGCGGCACGTCACCACGTAGGCGACGATCACGAGCGCGGTGCCCGAGATCACGGCCGAAAGCAGGAACACCGGCGGCATCAGGTCGGAGCTCCACCACTCGCGCGATTTGAGCGACCCGAACACGAACCCGACGTAGCCGTGCAGGCCGAGCGCGGCCGGTATGCCGAGCACCGAGAAGAAATAGATCCACTTGTGGTCGTAGTGCATCGCCTTTTCCGACAGGTCGTCGGAACCGAGCGACACGATGCGGCAGATGCGGTTCAGCGGCCAGCGGGCGCTGCGAGAGAGCTCCACGATCTGCGGCCTGAAGACGAACCAGTTCTCGAGCATCAGCAGGATTACGTAGAAGGCGGCGGCGTAGCCGAAGATCGCGAACGCCGAGGTCAGGTGCGGCGTGATCATCGCGTTGAAGGCGCGCTCGGGATGGCCCAGGTGCAGCAGCAGCGGCAGCGGCACGCACACCATCAGGCACAGCGCCAGCAGCATCGAGAAGTTCGACACCGGCCGGAACTGCTTGATGCCGAAGACGTGATACAGGCTCGAGACCGTGAACGAGCCGGCGACCAGCCCCGTCAGGTACGGATAGACGACGATCAGCACCGACCACGGGATCACCGTCTCGTTCGGATAGACGTAGCCGGTGTACGGTCCGGCCTGGAACAGGGCGTCCACTAGCTGACCTCCTTGTCGATGCCGACGTAGAAGACGTTCGGCGCGTTGCCGGTCTCCGGCTTCAGGACCTGGACGCGGTTGTCGCGGATGAAGCGGCTGACGTCGCTTTCCTTGTCGTTCAGGTCGCCGAACAGCCGCGCGCCGACCGGACACACCTCGACGCACGCCGGCTTCAACCCCTTGGTGATCCGGTGATAGCACCACGTGCACTTGTCGGTGACGCCCTTCGCGTGATTGAAGAAGCGGGCGCCGTAGGGGCAGGCCTGCACGCAGTACTGGCAGCCGATGCAGTACTTGTGGTCGATCAGCACGGCGCCGTCGGCGGTCTTGTAGGTGGCGCCGGTCGGGCAGACCTGGACGCAGGCGGGATTGGTGCAGTGATTGCACAGCTTGGGGACGAAGAACGCCTTCTCGACCTTGGCGCCGCGGTAGCGGTTGGCGAACCGGTACTCGCCCTCGGATCCGGCCTCGGCGATGTTCACCGGGTCCGCCATGCTGTCGATGTGCGCCCGGTCCTCGCCCTCGAGCGTGACGTAGCGCTCGACCCAGGTGCGGAAGTGGTGCGCGTCGAGCGCGACGCCGTTTTCGCGCTTGCAGGCGACGACGCAGCGCAGGCAGCCGATGCACTTGGTCGCATCGACGCCATACGCCCAGCGATGCCGGGTCCAGTCGTAACCCGGGACCGCCGGGGTCTTGGGCCCATTTTCCGGCTTCGGCGCGGCGGGCGCGGCGTCGGTCGACGCCGCGGCGGCGGAGCCGAGCAGCCCGGCGGCACCGGCGACGGCGCCGGCGCAGGCGGCGCCGCGGCCGATGTCGCGCAGGAAGATGCGCCGCGCAGGCAGTGCCGGCTTGTCGTCATTGCTCATGTCATTGCCCTTCGCTCAATGGGGCGCGCCGCTGCAGCCGAGGCTCGCGTAGTGGGTCGCCAGATTCGAGATGTCGGCATCGGACAGGCCGCGCGCCACCGGCGACATGAACGGGTTGTCGCGCGAGCCGTCCTTG
Source organism: uncultured Burkholderiaceae bacterium (assembly GCA_964512305.1). Lineage (GTDB taxonomy): Bacteria > Pseudomonadota > Gammaproteobacteria > Burkholderiales > Burkholderiaceae_F > CAZEIW01. Next base: position 38,796 of record CAZEIW010000046.1, read on the forward strand.
AAGGCCTTCAGCGCGGTGGACAGATAGCCCGGGTTCTGGCCCGCGAGCCTGGGCCAGGCCGCGTTGACCGGCCCGCCGGCGCCGCCGTGACACGCCGCGCATTGCTTCGCCAGCTTCGCGCCGAGCGCGGCGTCCCCGTCGCCGCGCCTGCCGGGCGCCGCGCGGCAGGCGAGGGCTCCGAAATACGCGGCGAGCTTCGCCACGCCGTCGTCGGGCACCGTCTGCGCCATCGGCGCCATCGTCGGCTCCTTGCGGGTGCCGGTCTTGAAGGCCCCCAGCGCCCGGGCGAGGTAGGCCGGGTTCTGCCCGGCGAGGTTCGGCCAGACATCGTTGGCGGCCATGCCGTTGGCTCCATGGCACGCGGCGCAGACCGCCGCGTTCGCGGAGGCCTCCTTCAGGTCGGCCGACGCCGGCTTCGGCGAAGGCGCGATCTTCGGCGAGTGCGGGTTGTGGCACGAAATGCACTGCGGCGACGGGTAGTGCGTGCTCGAATCGACCTGGCGCACCGAGGTCAGCGGGCGGCCCGGCATCGCTTCGTGGCACTGCGTGCACAGGCGGACCGTGTCGGACGGCAGGCCGACCTTCAGCGCCTGCGGATGCCCCGGCGCGGCGTTGTGGCACACCTCGCAGATCACCGTCTTGTGCAGCCCGGCCGACCATTCGGCCAGGCGCGGCGCATGGCACGACGTGCATGGCTTCGGCGTCTGGAACGACGGCGTCATCGCCGCGATCTCGGCCACCGAGTCGCCGCGGTAGTGGCCGTAGCGATAGAACGAATCGGCCGTGAAGTACGACTTCGCCAGCACGGCAGCGACGCCGCACCCGATGATCACGGCGATCAACCGAACGATATGACGTGGCATTGCCCGCTCTCTTCCGCGATCGACCGCGTCATTGTCCGAGGCGCGGCGGCTGCCGCACTTTGACCAGAATCAATGGCGCGGTCGAAGATCAATTCGATTCCGCTTTCGTTTGTTGCAATCGAGACGCGGAAGCCGTCTCTTGACGGAAGATGACAACGAGTTCCATTGCGATTCCATCGCGATTGCCGCCGCCTTGACGGCGGGCGCGTTCGCGACAGTGACGGGATCCGCTGCCGGTCGGGCAGGGGCGATGCCGGTCCCACTGATCCGGTCGGCCGAAACTGATTGCATCGACACCGATCAAGTGTTTCGCATATCCGCTTCATTAATCGCCGCGCGGGCGCGCGGCAAGACGGTCCGCCTCCGGCACGATCGGTCGAACAGCCGGGCGTTCGGCATGGACACAACGCCCCAGACACGCGAATTGACAGCGATCAAGAGGCCTTGCACCGATCTGGCGCCTAATGCGCCCCGAGAAGAGATTCGATTTCATTGAGTTCAAAGCAAATAGGAGAGACCAGATGAGCGTTAGGGGTGCCGCGAGGGCGGCTGTCGGGTATCTGCTGGTTGGCGCAGTGGCGGGGCTTGCGGCGAACGCGCTGGCCGCGGACGAAGAAGCGGCCAGGACGCTGGCGCGGCAGAACAACTGCTTCAAGTGCCACGCGGTCGACAAGAAGAAGGAAGCGCCCGCCTGGCGCGACGTCGCGGCCAAGTACAAGGGCAAGCCCGACGCCGAGGCCAAGCTGATCCATCACGTGACGTCCGGCGAGAAGGTCAAGTTCGAGGACGGCCACGAGGAAGATCACAAGATCATCAAGACCACCGACCAGGCGGCGATCAAGAACCTGGTCGACTGGATCCTGTCCCTCTAATCAATTCGCCGGCCGGGCCGGCGTCGTGCAGGGCGCGCAGATGCGCCCCACGGGCCGGCCTGCGCTCAGGAGGCAAGAAAATGAGGCATTTGAAGGCGATCGCGGCACTCGGGTTCCTGCTTGCCGCATCCGCGCCATCGGCCTGGGCGGCCGAGGCCACGACGGCCGAGAAGGCGCTGAAGGACGACGCGGTCTGCACGCGGTGCCACGACGAATCGGAGGCCAAGCCGATCCTGTCGATCTACCAGACGCGCCACGGCGTCAAGGCCGACGCGCGCACGCCGACCTGCCAGTCCTGCCACGGCGACAGCGAGAAGCACCTGAAGGGCGATCCGGGTCAGAAGGGGCGCGCGAGGCCCGATGTCATCTTCGGGACCAAGTCGCAGTCGTACCCGGTTTCCGCCGCGCGCGACCAGTCGGAATCCTGCCTCGGCTGCCACAGGACCTCGAAGCGCGTGCACTGGTCGGGCAGCGTGCACGAGAGCGAGGACATGACCTGCGCGAACTGCCACACGATCCACGCGCCGCGCGACCCGGTGCTGACGAAGGCGACCCAGCCCGAGGTCTGCTTCAAGTGCCACAAGGAGCAGCGCGCGCAGGTGCACCGCATCTCGACGCACCCGCTCGACGCCGGCAAGATGGGCTGCACCGACTGCCACAATCCGCATGGCTCGACCGGGCCGAAGCTGCTGATCAAGGACTCGGTCAACGAGACCTGCTACACGTGCCACGACGAGAAGCGCGGCCCGTTCCTTTGGGAGCACCAGCCGGTTTCCGACGACTGCACGAACTGCCACACCCCGCACGGCTCGACCAATGCGCCGCTGCTGAAGGCGCGCCTGCCGTGGCTGTGCCAGGAGTGTCATAGCGGCGACCACGGGCGCAGCGTCTACAGCGCCGCGAACCTCGCGGGGGGCAACGTCATCGCGATCAACGGCACCAAGCCGTTCCAGAACCAGAACCCGGCCGCGCAGATCGTCGGGCGCGACTGCCTGAATTGCCACTCGCTGATCCACGGCACGAACAGTCCTGCCGGGACCAAGTTCCAGCGCTAACGAATTCGGGATGGATCTCTCATGAAAACGAATCGTCAAGAGTTTGCGCTGCGCCTGTGCGCAGCCGCGGTGCAGAGCGCGCTGGTTGCCCTCGCCCTGGGACAGGTCGCCCGGGCGGCCGACGACCAGGACGTGAAGCAACTGACCACGCCGACCAGCTCGGTGGAAGCCGGCGGCAGCTACGTGAGCAAGGATTCGGCCAAGTTCGGCGAATACAACGGCGAACGGCATAAGGGCCTGTACGGCGTCGGCAATTTCGACCTGCGCGGCGGCGGCGCGTACGACTCGAACGACGCGACCCGCTGGCGCCTGACCGGCACCGACCTGGGACTGCAGACACGCGACATCCAGGCCGAGTACGGCGAGCAGGGCAGGTTCCGCCTGAGCGTCGGCTTCGACCAGCTGCAGCGCAACCGTTCCGACACGTACCAGACGCCGTACGTCGGCGCCGGCAACACGCACCTGATTCTCCCGGGCAACTGGTTGACGCCGCTGTTCCAGACGGGAACGACCGCCTCGGCAACGGGCGCGCTGCCGAACCCGGCGATCAGCATGCTGGGGCTCGCGGCGACGCCGAACAGCCCCCTGGTCAACAACGCCGCGTACATCTGCCCCAGCGCTGCGATCGCGGGGTGCAGCGTCAACAGCGCCCTGTCGAACGCGTCGTTCGCCCTGGGCGGGACGAACAGTGCCGCGAACAGCGTTTACACGAGGGGGTACCTGAGCAGCGCCGCCAACACGCAGCTTCTGAACCAGAACCTGGCCGACCTGAACGACTTCCACACCGTCAACCTGTCGACCAAGCGCAGCAAGTACGATTTCGGCGCCGCCCTGACGTTCAATCGCCAGTGGGACGCGAGCGCCAGCATGCGGCGCGAGGACAAGCAGGGCCTCAAACCGCTGGGCGTGGTCAATGCCGACGGTGCTCCGGCCACTCCCGCCGGCGGCTACGCGGTGGTCGGCGGCGAAAACGCGGTGATCTTCCCGGAAGTGATCGACCACACGACCGACCAGTTCAACGCCGCACTGAACTTCAAGGGCGAGAGCAGCTTCGCCACGATCGCGTACTACGGTTCGATCTTCACCAACCACGCGAAGTCGATGACGATCGACAATCCCTGGGGAGTCGGCTCGGGGAGCCTGACGTCGGGCGCCTCCGCCGGCAGCGCGTTCTCGATGAGCGCGCTCGGCGTTTCCTCGGCGACCATCACCGAGGAACCCGACAACACCTACCATCAGCTCAAGCTGACCGGCGGCTACGACTTCAACCGCACGACGCGGCTGGTGGCCGACCTGACGTACGCGCGCAACTCGCAGAACGACCCGTTCATCCTTGATCCGGGCATTTTCCAGACGCCCACGGGAGGCGCGGGCGCCGCGGCCGTCAACAACGGAACGTACGTGGGCGCGGACTCGGCTGCCGCGGTCCTCGTCACGAAGACACTGGACCTGAAGCTCACGGCGCGGCCGATCCGCAACCTGAATCTGGCGGCTGCCTATAAGTACGACGACCGGGACAATCAGACCCCGGTCAAGAACTACGTCTGGTACGACGCCGGCGCGAAGAACTTCGGCGCCGCGTCGGGAACGCTGAACGGCGCGTCGATTCCCGGCCTGCCGGCGATGCCCCTGTACAGCGGCGTCAATGTGGTCGCGAACCGGCCGTACAGCAAGCGGGTGAACCAGGGGAATCTCGAAGCCGACTATTCGTTCCTGGCAGGGCAGGCGGTCAAAGCGGGGGTCGACTGGCAGTCGATCGACCGCCGCTGCAACGGCACGTGGATCGACTGCTCGTTCGCCGACAGCTCCAACGAGACCACCGAGCGCCTCGAGTACCGGTTCCGCTTCAGGGACACGCTCAGCGGCCGTGTCGGGGCCGACTGGTCGCAGCGCACGGTCGACTACAACGCGAACGCCTGGATGGCGCTGGTGCCCGCGCTGCAGGCGACCAACATCCCGTCGTTGGTCGCGGCGGGCGGCGGCGCGTACTCGGGATCGGTGTACAACTTCCTGCTCGCCAACGGCCTGACCGCCAACGGCTTGCCGCTCCCTGCCAACGGGACCAGTCCGTTCACCGGCAGCACGCTGCTGACCTACCAGACGCTGTTCGGAACAGGCAACGGCTCGCTGTCGCAGAACTACTACGGCAACCACAACGTCACGAACAACTGGGCCGGGTTGGACATCTACAACATGGCGAACCGCGACCGCAGCCGCGTACGCGGCACGGTCGACTGGCAGGCCAGCGAGACGTTCGATCTGCAGTTCGGCGGCGACTACCGGCACGAGAACTACCCGGACTCGATCTATGGGCTGAAGAGCACCAACGGCTGGTCGCTGAACTTCGACGGCGACTACAACGCCGGCGACGACCTGAGCCTCAACGCCTTCTACACGTACGAGGACCAGCACAGCAAGACGGCGGGCGACACCGCGAGCAACGGCACCGTCAACGCGGTCGGCGTCACCGCCGCGGCTGGGGGTACTGCCTACACGACCGCCAACGGCGCGACCGGCGTCAATACGGCGGTCGCCGGCCTTTGCGGCTCGGACGCGGCGACCGGTCTGCTGCCGGCCGCCGGGCAGACCGCCGTCACGCAGTTCCAGATCTTCAATAACAACGTCAAGATCGACAAGTGCGACAACTGGTCGACCGACATGCGCGACCAGACGCACACGGTCGGGCTGGGACTGACCAAGCGCCGCCTGTTCTCGCCGAAGTTCGGGCTGCACGCCGACGTCAGCTACAGCCGCTCGACGACCAGCAACACGATGACGGGCGGCAGCTACAACGCGCCGTCGACGGCGGCTTTCGTCGCCGGCATTCCCGCCCAGGTCTTCATCAACGCGACCTCGCTGCCCGACGTGGTGACGCGGACGCTCCGGCTGAAGCTGGTTGGCGACTACCGGATGACGAAGACGAGCCTGGTGCGGATGAGCTACATGTACGCCAACCTGAAGGTCGACGACTACCAGTACTCGACGAACCTGCCGGCCAACACCTCGGGCACGGTGATGCCGGACTTCGAAGCGGCGCCGAACTACACGGTGAACGTGTTCGGAGTGACGTACGTCTACACTTTCTAACCGGGTTGTCTGAACCCGATCGGGGCATCCTGGCATGCCCCGATTTTTTTGCGATGTGGTGCGACCGGCGGCCGGCTGAACGGCAGGGCTCCGGAGCACGTGGCCGCAGCCGTCGCGCGCTGGCGCTGCGAACGGGTGACGGTTTCAGCGCGCATGGCGATTGCGGAGATACTCGATGAGTAACGAACAAATGGGTTGGTTCAAGCGCCTCCTGGTCTTCCTCGGCCGGCCGAGCGCAAAGTATTCGCTGTTCACCCTGCTGGCGACCGGTTTCGTGCTCGGGATCGTCTTCTGGGGCGGGTTCAACACCGCGTTGGAGGCCACCAACACGCTCGACTTCTGCATCTCGTGCCACGAGATGCGGGATACCGTGTACCAGGAGTACCAGCAGACGATCCACTACAAGAACCGCACCGGCGTGCGGGCGATCTGCTCCGACTGCCACGTGCCGAAGGACTGGACGCACAAGATCGCGCGCAAGATGCGGGCCAGCTTCGAGGTCTGGGGCAAGATCACCGGCGTCGTCGACACGCCGCAGAAGTTCGAGGCCAACCGGATGCGGCTGGCGACCGACGAGTGGGACCGGATGACGAAGGCGCAGTCGCGCGAATGCCGCAACTGCCACAGCTTCGAGGGCATGGAGGCGAGCAAGCAGAAGCCGATGGCGCAGAAGAACCACGCGAAGGCGGTGCAGGAGGGAAAGATCTGCATCGACTGCCACAAGGGCATCGCGCACCTGCTGCCGAAGGAATACAAGGGCGACGACGAGGAATAAGCGCCTGGGGACGACGCCGGCGCTTAAGAAACGTCCGACAGGCATCTTCGCCGCACTGCAACACGCCGTGGTGGCCTCGCTGCGGCATTTTGCCGCAGCGACGGCGGCAGCTGTTCATGGCACAGTGACCCCTGCACAGAAAGGGCCGCTAAGTCCATGAAGAAGTTGTGGTATCTGCTGCTCGCCGCGAGCATGGCGGTTTCGACCGCCTGCCTTGCGGGCGACCTGCCTTACGACGAGCACGCGAACGCCGCGGCCGGCGTGCGCGAGGCGCTGGCCGAGGCGCACGCGAGCCACAAGGACGTCCTGCTCGTGTTCGGCGCCAACTGGTGCCCGGACTGCCGCGCGCTCGACGCCGCGCTGCATGCCAGGCAGGCGGCCGCGCTCGGCGAAAAGTTCGTGCTGGTCAAGGTCGACGTCGGCAACTTCGACCGCAACCTCGACCTGGCGAGGCACTACGAAGTTCCGCTGCAAAAGGGAATCCCGGCGGTCGCGATGCTGACCGGCGACGACCGGCTGCTGTACGTGACCCGCGGCGGCGAGCTCGCGAGCGCCCATCGCATGAGCGAGTCGGGAATCGTCGACTTCTTCTCGCACGTGCTCGCCGGGCAAACGGCCGCTCCCGGCCACTGAACCCCAAGCCGGCATCAATCGCGCGCGCCGCGTCGCCGGCAGCGCGCGAGCCCGGTCGCGCCCTGCGCGCCGGTCTTCCCGGGCGGCCACGGCGGTTGCGACGATATGCCGCAGCGCGCGCGCGCGCCGCACTGGCTAGACTTCGATCCGTGATCCATCGATTCGGAGGAGCGGTGAAGTCATTAGCTTTGCAATCAGAAAAATCGTGCCGGGCGCGGCTCCGCGCCGGCCCCGCCGTGCGGGCGTCGCTGTCGGCCGGTATCGCCGCCGCGGGGCTCGCCTTCGGCGGCGCGGCCTGGGCCTGCGCGACCTGCGGCTGCACGCTGACCAAGGACTGGCTGGGCCCTCAGGCGGGCAACGTGTCGGGCTGGTCGGCGGCGGCCTCGTTCGACGTCATCGACCAGAACCGGCTGCGCGCGGGCAAGACCAACCTCGATCTCGCCGGCGCACAGGCGATCCTCAACCCGGGTAGCAATACGGGCAACGAAGTCGAGCTGCAGACGCTGACCCGAACGACGACCCTGCAGGCCGACTACGGCAGCGCCGACTGGGGGGTCAGTATCCAGGTCCCCTTCGTCTACCGGTACCACACGACCTACCAGGACGGGACGCCCGCCGGATACAACTTCAACCAGTTCAACGCGCTCGGCGACGCCCGCGTCATGGCGCGGTACGCGGGGTTTTCCAGGGACGAGAGCACGGGCCTCCTGTTCGGGATCAAGCTGCCGACTGGCAGCACGACCGAGCCTTTCAACGGGGACCTCGGCGGCACGGTCGATCCCAGCCTGCAGCCGGGCACCGGATCGACCGACGTGCTTCTGGGCGGCTACTACGCGGGCCAGGACGAGAGGCTCGGGTGGTTCGCGCAGGGCCTGTGGCAGCACGCGCTGGCGTCGCAGTACGGCTACACGCCGGGCGACGCGCTGACGTTGAACCTGGGGCTGCGGTACGCGGAAATGGGGCAGGCCCTCACCCCCCTGCTGCAGCTCAACCTGATCCATCGCAACACCGACAGCGGCGTCAACGCCAGCACTTCGTTCGACGGCACCCCCCTCACCGGCGGCAACCTTGCGTACCTGGCGCCGGGCGTGTCGTGGCTGATCGGCTCGGGATTCAGTGCGTTCGGGTACGTGCAGGTACCGGTTTACCAGGACGTGAAAGGCGTGCAGTTGACGCCCCGGTATATCTTCTCGACCGGCATCCGGAAGGCCTTCTGACGCCGGCCCGTGCGATGCGGCCGGCCGCCGCATCGCGGTGCCGTCAATGCCCGCATACCGGAGCGGGTGAGCGGCTTCGGCCGATTTCGCATCCCGTAACCGAGGTGCCTGTGTGACGGCGGCGGCCGGCCGCTGTCATGCAAAACCGTTGTGCACCGCGTTTTGGGCGTCGCACAACGCGAAATGCCCCATCAACACGCGATACGCGATGGTTCGACCTGCAACGAGTCGCCGCGCGCGCATGTCGGAGCGGCTGGCACGAGAATTGGCTTGTCCTTGACGCCGCACGCAGGGCAGAATGACCGGCATAGCGCCCGCCGATGGCGGACGCCGACCGGGAGCCAGTTGCATGACGCCCCGCATCCTGATCGTCGAAGACGAAGCCATCACCGCCCTCGACCTCAAGGGGCAATTGCGGGAGATGGGATACGTGGTCACTGGGACCGCCGCGTCGTCCGAAGACGCGATCGCGGCCGCGGCGCGCTCCAGCCCCGACCTGATCCTGATGGACATCATGATCCAGGGCAGCGTCGACGGCATCGAAACCGCGGCGATGCTGCGCGAGACCTGCCGCGCCGGGATCGTCTATTTGAGTGCGCTGAGCGACGAGGACATCCTGCGCCGCGCGACGGCGACGGGCGCGCACGGATACCTGGTCAAGCCGGTGAGGCCGGTCGATCTGCGCGCGACGATCGAGATGGCGCTCGCCAAGCGGGCGCTCGAACAGCGGCTGCGCGAGAGCGAAGAGCGCGTGCGCCTGATCGCGGACAACGTCGGGGGCATGATCGCGTACATCGATCACGAGCGCCGCTTGCGTTTCGTCAACCGCCGCGTATCCGACGCCCTCGGCTTCGACGCCGGGCGGCTGGTCGGGCGGCGGCTGACCGACATCCTGCGAGCGGACCTCTACGAGCGCCTGCATCCCCACCTCGATCACGCCTACGCCGGCCGCACGGGCTCGTTCGAGGGCGAGGTCGACGGCCGTGTCGGGCTGGTGCACTACGTCCCGGAGGGCGAAGGCGGCACGGTGCGCGGCGTGTACGTGCTGATCAGCGACATCACCGCGCGGGTCCGCGCCGAGCGCGCGCTGCGCGACGAAAAGGAGCGCTTCCAGGCGACCTTGCACTCGATCGGCGACGCGGTGCTGTCGGTCGACGCTCGCGGGCGCGTCGAGACCCTGAATCCGGTCGCCGAGACGCTGACCGGGTGGGACGAGCGCAGCGCGGTCGGCAAGGACGCCGCGCTCGTGCTGCGGCTGGCCGACGAGAGCAGCGGCGAGGCGCTCGAGCCGCCGATCCGCGCGGCGATCAGCGAGGGCGCCGCCAGCCGGCTTTCCGAGCGCACGGTGCTGATCTCGCGCACCGGGCAGCACCACGCGATCGAGGACAGCTGCACGCCGATCATGGACGCCAGCGGCCAGGTCGGCGGCGCCGTCCTGGTCTTCAGGGACGTGACCGAGCGGCGCCGGATGGTCGAGCGGCTGGCCTACCAGGCGCGGCACGACCCGCTCACGGGCCTCCTGAACCGGCGCGAGTTCGAGCTCGCGCTGAAGGCGCGCTGGGACGACGCTCGCAGCTTCGGACACCGGCATGCGCTGCTGTACATCGACCTGGACCAGTTCAAGCTCGTCAACGAGGCCTGCGGCCACCACGCCGGCGACCAGTTGCTGCAGCAGCTTTCGGCGCTGATGGGCGACCGCATGCGCGGGAACGTGCTGGCCAGGCTCGGCGGCGACGTCTTCGGTGCGGTGGTGGATGAGGCGCCGCTGCACCGGGCACAGCAACTGGCCGAGCAGCTGATCCACGCGATCGGCGACCACCGCTTTCATTGGGACCAGCGCGTGTTCCGGGTTGGGGCGAGCGTCGGCGTCGTCGCGATCGACGACCAGGTCGACGACTGCGCGAGCCTGCTCATCGCCGCAGACATGGCGTGCCAGCTCGCGAAGGACAAGGGCCGCTACCGGGTCCAGGTGTTCCGGTCCGACGACGTCGAGCTTCTGCGACAGCGCGGCAAGGACTACTGGATCGCCCGCATCCCCGACGCGCTCGAGAACGACCGCTTCCGGCTGTTCGCGCAGCGGATCGCGCCCCTCGACCGCGCGCGCGCTTCAGGCCCGAAGTCGTTCGAGATCCTGCTCCGCCTCGAAGAGCGCGCCGGGATCGTGACGCCGCCGATGGCCTTCCTGCCGGCGGCCGAGAGCTACAACATGATGCAGAAGATCGATCGCTGGGTGATCGACCGGCTGATCCGGGACGTCGCGCCGGGGCAGGGCGGTGCGTCCGCCGGGGGCGCCGGCACCAAATACTCGATCAACCTGTCCGGTGCCAGCCTTGCCGATCCGGACCTGGTCGAGTTCGTCGTGGAACGTCTCCATCGCACATCGCTCGATCCGTCGCAGCTGACCTTCGAGATCACCGAGACGGCCGCCGTCTCCAATCTGGACCGCGCGATCAGCGTGGTGCGCCGCCTGCGCGGTCTCGGCTGCAAAATGGCGCTCGACGATTTCGGCACCGGCCTGAGCTCGTTCGCGTACCTGCGCGCTTTTCCGGTCGATTTCCTGAAGATCGACGGCAGCTTCGTGAAGGACCTCACGACCGCGCCGCTTCACAGCGCGCTCGTCGAAGGCGTCAACCGCATCGGCCACGAGCTCGGGATCGAGACGGTCGCCGAGCACGTCGAGAACGAGGCGGTGCTGGAGCGCCTGCGCCAGATCGGGGTCGACTACGGGCAGGGCTATGCGATCCACGAGCCGCAGCCACTGCAGCAGATCCTCGAAGGGCGGATGCGGCAAACCGAGGTGGTGTAGCGGCGTTCCGCGCCGTTCCAGGCGCCCCGGCACAATACAATGTCGCCCGGGAGGCGTGGCCGAGCGGTTGAAGGCACCGGTCTTGAAAACCGGCAAGGGTTCCGCCCTTCGTGAGTTCGAATCTCACCGCCTCCGCCAGGATCAGGTAACTCGCTATTGCCAGCGCCGGAAGTCGTGACGCGGCTCGAGCTCGGATCTCCGGGTGGTGTCCAGAGGCTGAACGCAGTCCCCGGACACCGCTGGTCTCACTGGCGGATGGCAATGATGATCTGCGGATTACCGGACGTGCTCGCGCCTACGAGGATGTTCCCGTCACCCGACACCGCTCCCATCGAGATCGAGCCGGTGCCCCCGCTGGCGGGCATCAGCGTGATCGTTCCGTCCGCGGCGATCGTGTAGGTCGTCTGACCGGACACGGTCTGCAGCACGCCGTCGGAATTGCCCGTGCCCGTGAAGGAGATGTTGCCTGCACCATCAGCAACGGCCGTCAGCAAGCCGCAACCAAAGCCCTTGGGCACCGGAGCAGCGGCGCCTGGAGCTGGCGCCAGCGGCTCCATACTGGTCGATCCCCGGCTATCGAAACTGTATAGGGCAACCGCGTACGTTCCTTTCAAGCTCGCGTTGCTCATGCCGCTGCCATGCTTCAACAGGAAGCCCATGTTCACCGGGGTTCCGGCTTGCCTGGCCAGCAATCCAAGCACCCCGCCAGCGGCGAGATTCAGTGAAGGAGGGCTTGCCGCGCTGTTGGACGAGATGACAGTCACTGCACCGCTCGGTGCAACCGAATAGGTACCGGTAGAGGTCGTCGGCGGCAAAGCGGTGCCGTCGCGGTTGTTGGTTCCGCTCGCTGAGAAGTTGCCGGCCCCATCGGCATTGAGCGCGATCACCTCCGAATGAAAGCCCGTCGGCACCGGCATCGGCGTGCCTTGTGCAACCATGTTCGGCTGGGTATTCGTCGGATCGTTGTAGAAAGTGACTAGAGTGTATTGGCCGTTCAGGCTGGCGTTCGAAAAGCCGCTGCCCGACCTGGCGATCGCGTCGATCGCCGGATCCGTACCGCTCCCCAACGCAACTGCCACCGCAACCGAACCGTCCGCGAGTACCGCACCCGATCGCGGCGTTGCGGATCCGGCTTGAAGCGTCAACGCATTTGACGTGCCGGTCGTTGTGATCGCATATGCTCCCGTCGTCGAGGCCGCCGGTGACTGGGTCCCGTCGTCGTTGGCGGAGACGACGAAGTTGAAGCTGCCGGCACCATCGAAAGGCCCGGCCAAGAAGATGTCGCTGAAACCGAGAGGCGTGGCCAGAGGCTGGCCCACCGCGGGAGCGGCCGGCTGCGTCGCCGTGCTGTGGAAGATGTAGTTGACCCCGAAGTAGGATCCGGTCATCAAGGCGTCCGCGGTGCTCGCGGCAGTCTTGACGCTGAAGTACGCCTGGTCGACGAGCTGCAGACCACCGGTGTCGCGCATGCGCAACTGTGCGTATCGCAAGTCACCCACGGATTGGAGCGGCGCGAACGTTCCCGGGCAGCTGACTGCGAGGTTGGCGGCCGCTACCGTGTCGGGGTTCACAGTGACTGACGTCGCGGTCGGTGCTATGTGCGCACTCCCGTCGGTCTCCGCATAACTGGTGGCCGACGATTGCAGCGAGCCGACGTACACCGTTTGCGGCGGGGCCGCCAGCGCATTGCGTGACCAGCTGACAACCTCGGTCGATTGCGCGGCTGCCTGAGTTCCCGTCGGATTCAGGAACGCCGAAACGAAGGCCGCAGACAGCGTGTTCCAGGCGGTCGCCGAACCGGCGGCAGCTGCCGTGGGCGGCGCCAGGTTGAACTTGGTGAACGACGTCAACGCGGTGCCCGTTGCGTCGTATGGCGTGAAGGTGTAGGCCGCATACATCGGAATCGTCGTCACGTCGACCGGTGCGGCAGCCCAGACGCCCTGTCCCCCGGGGCTAACTGTGGCTCCGGTCTGGATCGCCTTCCAATCCCATCTGAAGAAGCCGGTGTCGCTATTGATGGGTGCGGTCGAGGTTGGCGCCGTCGTCGGGGGCGTTCCCATCAGCGCCATATTGGAGCCGTTGTTGCACACGACGGTGCGCCGCAGCCAGACGCCGCTAGAAGGGAGGCCCGGCCCGGTTACCTTGACGCTGTTTACGTTGGCGGCGTTGGGGCCGTTCGGATTGAAATCGATCGCGAGCCCGCTGAGATACGCACTGACGTCACCCGCTGCGTCCACCGCGGTGTTGCGCTGAAGTCGGGAGTTGATCGAGGCGTCGTAGTCCTGCTGATTGCCGATCAGGTCCCAGGTGACCGAGCTGCCGTCGGAAAGCGTGCGCGGCGAGGGAAGCAGCTGCGCATGAGTCGTGAAGCTCGATTGGGTCCCGTCGCTCAGCGTGTAATAGATGCGAACGATCGACTGGTTCTGGCCGGCGTTCGAATAGAAGAACAGGGTGTTCGGCAGGGCAATCGCGGCGCCGACGGACAACGGAGATGCGAGATCCGGAACCGCATCAGCCAGGTTCGTGTATCCGTTCTGCTTGAAGGCGGGGTCGACGACATCTGTGCAGCGAGCCGCGGTCGACCGCTGCGGGACCGGCAGGGCGACACAATCCTGCAATGCCTTCCGGACGTAGTCGATGTAGCTGGCCGGGGTCGCAGGCGGCGCCGACGACGCCGGCGGAGCGGGCAAGGGTGCCGGCGGCGCCGTGATCGTCGCGGCAGTGAGCGCGATGGCGGCAGAGGGCGCTTGGTTCGGTGCGTTGGCCGCCAGGATCAGGGTTGGACCGCCAGGTCCCGCGACGATCGACACGGCGTCGATCACCGCGTCCTGGCCGGTACCGTTCGCCGTCAGCGGGTCGGTCACCGGATTCAAGGTCGAGCTGACTTGATCGGCGGCAAGCACGTTCTTCAGGACGCTGTCGAGTGCCCCGACCGCCGCGGCCACCTCGCCCGGCGTGACGGCCGTGAGCGCCGCGGTGTTGGTGGGTTGGCCATTGGTCAGCAACGATGCCAAGGCGGTCGTCAATGTGCTGACGTTGGCGGTCGTGCTGCTGTTGTCAGCCGGTGCCGTCGCTGGGGCAAGCACCGAAACCATCACCCCGGAAGGGGCATTCGCGGTCAGAGCGACTGGAAAGGCATAGGCGCCGGCAGGTATCGCATAGCTACCTTTCGCATCGGTTGGACTGGAAGACACCGTCGTTCCTTTGGCGTCAACCAGGGTAACCACGACGCCCACCTCAGGGGCCCCGCCGGACACGACACCATTGACTGAAACCATGGGCGGCGGGGGACTGCCTTCTCCTCCGCCGCAGCCAGCCAGTGCCCCGAAGGCACCCGCAGCGATTCCGGCCCATATCCATGCACTGCTCGACTTGGTCATCGCCATCTCCCTTTCCCTCCGCACATTCGGCCCCGAGGTTCGCTCCGTGGCAGACCCTGGGGCGCCGCTAAACCGCCGTTGACTGCTGAATTCGAAGGCTTCGTGAGTCAGAACTTGTTCACGCAAGACGAGTGGCAGCAACCTCAATGAGGAGTCCGGATCGTCTGTTTCTGCGAGAGCCGCCGCTCTTTCTCAGCGCATTGAGAAAGCCGCGAGAACGAGCCGGCCTTCGGCGGTCGCGTGACGCTTCTTTGCCGCGTCCGGCGTCTTCGCGACGCCGGTGGGCTGCGCCTCTCGAGCCAGTTCGCCGGCCGCTATTTCCTGGCGCATTTCAACGAAGCGCTGCGCCGCCACCGCGGCCGGGACCGCGAGAGCGAGGACGAACAGCACGTCGTCAAGGCGGTGGTGACGGTAGCAATTCGGCATTTAGCCCTCCAGTCGGTTGCCCGACACCTCGCCGCGAGCTTCCGGATCTCACTTGAAAAGTCTGGATGCCTGAACAAGGTGCGCAGTGCCGGCATGGTGAGCCTGCAAGGGGTTGGAGCGGAATAGGGAAGACGTCTATCCAAGTGGGCAGGCGTTGCCTGGCCATCTTTCCTGGAGAAAGTGATCAAAGGTTTATTGGCAGGTAGAGGACGCCGGCCTATGATCTAAGCGCCAGTGATCCGCCTCTGACTCGTCTTCGCGAATCGACCGACCGTGCGCATACTCGTCATCGATGACCACCCGCTGTTTCGGGCGGGTTTGAAGGCACTGCTGGCGGGGCTCGACGCGTCGATCGAGGTCACGGAGGCAGCGGGTATCGACGATGCGGTAGCCGGATTGAAGATGCCGGGCCCTGCCGATCTGGTGCTGCTCGACATGAATCTTCGACAGACGGTCGGACTGGAAACGTTGTCCAAAGCCCGCTCGGCCTTTGAGTCTTCATCGATCGTCGTGATATCGGGCGACGAGGACCCGGGCTTGATCCGGGCTGTCATCGAGGCGGGCGCGGCAGGATTCATTCCCAAGTCGACTGACGCCGCGGTTACTGTCCAGGCGCTGAGACTCGTGCTGGCACACGGCGTCTACTTGCCGCCGCAGGCCTTGCACCAGTCCCGGGACGAGTCGGGTGCTGTGCCGGTCGCCGGCGGAAAGCAGCCGAGCGCGCTGAGCGAAAGGCAATTGGAGATTCTCCAGCGCCTTCTGCAGGGGAAATCCAACAAGATCATCGCGCGCGAAATGAAGATCGCCGACGGTACGGTGAAGGCGCACCTGTCGGCCATCTACCAGGCTTTGGGCGTCAGTACGCGCACGCAAGCGATGTATCGCGCGCACGAGAATGGGCTCGTGGCTGCGATGCGCGGAGTGGGCCGCCGCTAGGGTGCGTCACGTGGCCGCCGTCGACGAACCCACGCCGCAGCCTTTGGAGGTGGTTTCGGAGCCCTCGCACTCCCTGCTGCAGGAGTTGTTTCTTCATCTGAAGCGGCAATCGCGGCGCGTGCCCCTGCCCATCGCGCTTGTCGCCGTCGTAGCCGCGCTGCTTGCGTTGCGAAGGGCACCGGCTCCGCTGGTCGCGCTGTGGTGGCTGGCCGTCTGCGGCGCGCTTGCTGCGCGCTGGATCGTGCTCGGTCGACTGCCGGAACTCACGAGACTGACGGACCGACTGCGGCTGGCGATCGCGATTGGTCTGAGCGCGATCAACGGCGCGGTTCACGGGTCAGTTCTGTTCTTCTTCCCGCTGATGACGGAAATCGAGCGCGCGCTGCTGACGACACTGCTGATCGGGCTGAGCGTCGGCGCGGTGGGTACGACCGCCGGTTACATGCCGATCTTTCTCGCCTTTGTTCTGCCCGTCCTGGGTCCGACGGCGGTGTTGTGGGTCTTCAATCCTGGTATAGGCGCCGCGGGCTGGGATGAACGCTCCCTGGGTCTGTTTGTCGCCATGTTCATCGCTCTGCTTTGCATGCTTGCGCGCGATGCCTTCCGGACCTTCAAGGAGTCGTTCTCGATACGCCTGCAGCAGGTCGATCTGAACCGGCAGCTTCGAACGGCCCTGGGTGACGCCGAACGGGCCAACCGCGCGAAGTCCCGCTTTCTGGCATCGGCAAGCCACGACCTGAGGCAACCGCTGCACACTTTGTCCTTGTTCGGCGCGGCCCTACAGATGCGACCGCTGGACGAACGCACGCGGGACATCGCGACCAATATGAATGCCGCTTTGCGGGCGCTGGCGTCGCAGCTCGACGCGTTGCTCGATGTGTCCAAGCTTGACGCCGGGGTGGTCAAAGTCGATCGGACGACCATCCTGCTGGCGCCGCTGCTGGCAAGGCTGCACGGCGAGTTCGAACCGCTGGCCCAGAAAAAGGGACTCGTGCTCGCGATGTCCTGTCCGCCCGATCTGTTCGCGGATTCCGATCTGTTGCTGCTGGAGCGTGTCCTGCGCAATCTGGTCGATAACGCGATCAAATACACCGACAAGGGCAGCGTCTCTGTCCTTGCAACGCGTCTGGAAGAACGGATAAAGGTGGTGGTTCGGGATACGGGGCGGGGAATTCCGCAGTATGAGCACGAGCGCGTGTTCGAGGAGTTCTACCAGGTTGACAATCCTGAGCGTGACCGGACTCAGGGACTCGGGCTGGGCCTGGCGATCGTGCGCCGCCTGGTTTCGATGCTGGAGATCGATTTGGCGTTGACGTCGACGCCCGGCACCGGAACCGAGATTTCTTTGCTGCTGCGGGGCTTGCGCGATCTCGGCGGTGTAGAAGCCTCGCCTTGCGTCGCGAGTAATCCGGTTCCCGGGCACGCCCTTGTGATCGATGACGAGGCTGCAGTGCGGGAAGGGATGAGGACGTTGCTCGAGGGCATGGGCTGGACCGTATCAATGGCCAGTGGCATCGACGACGCGTTGCGCGCGGCGAGCGCAGCTGCCCCGGATTTCGTCTTTTGCGACTTGCGCTTGCGGGGAGGGGAGACTGGGATCGAGGCGATCCGATGCCTGCGCTCTCGGTTCCCCCGGGTTCCTGCGCTTCTCATCACCGGTGACACAGCTCCGAACCGGCTGCGAGAAGCGCACGATGCCGGCGTGCCGTTGCTCCACAAACCCATCTCAATCGAAACCCTGAATCAGGCAATCGAAGGCGAAAGGCGCTAGCTGCAAGAGCGAAGTCCCTCGTTTCAGGCGTGAACGTTTGCGAGCCGTGACGCATCCGCGGTGTTTCGCGATCGAGATCCCATGGAAACAGACACGGCAGGTGGTCGGTACCAGGCGCCCGAGGAAACCCGCGCACCGCAGGTTCGATGCCTTAGTGAGGGCGTCGAGGTCATGATGCGAGAAATCCTGTCGCGAAGAAGCATGGACACGGCGCCAGGATTGGACTGCGAAGTCTTGATTGTTGGCAGCGGCTACGGAGGAGCAGTCGCTGCGGCAGAACTGGCCGGCTGCGAGGGGCTGAATGGGGAGCTTTGGGTCCTCGAGCGCGGGAGGGAATACTTGCCGGGAATGTTTCCTTCCCGGTTTTCAGAGCTGCCGGGCTTTGTCCGCTTCAGCACACCCAACGCGGCTGAGCCGCGCGGCGAGCGCGACGGCTTGTTCGATGTCCGAATCGGTCCCGATGTGTGCGCGATCGTCGCCAGCGGGGTTGGTGGAGGGTCGCTCATCAACGCCGGCGTCATGGAACTCCCACTGCAAGCGGTGCTTGAAGAATCGGTGTGGCCGTCCGAGCTTCGCAAGTCCGGGAAACTCCGAGCGCTTGAGAAGGAAATGAAGCAAATGTTGGGCGCGGCCGATGAGGCGGGGAAAGACAATACGATCGAAGCGAGAATTCCGACGCGTATCCCGAGCAAATTCAGCGCGCTCGGGGGTCTCAAGGGCAGCGACCAGACTGAAGTCCGGGCGCTTTCCATCACAGTCGCCGTCAATGCCACGACGACACCGGCAGGCGTCGAGATGGAACAATGCATTGGTTGCGGCGACTGCGCGACCGGCTGCAACCACGAAGCAAAGATCTCGCTAGACACCAGCCTTCTAACCCGCGCGCGCCAGCACGGCGCCCGGATTTTTTCCGGCGCGTCCGTGTCGCGAATCGAAAAGATCGAAGAGAAGAAAGATACCGCTTGGTGTGTCTACGTGAATCACACTGACGATAAGCTTCAGCGCCGCCAGGGCAAACCGGTTCCGGTTCGCACACGCAAATTGATTCTCGCCGCCGGCACTTTCGGCACGACCGAGATACTCTTGCGGTCGCAGTCAAAGTTGCCGGATAGCAGTCTCAGATTTTCCCCACAGCTCGGTCAACGCTTTTCCGCCAACGGAGACATGCTGGCGGCGGTCTACGGTCAGGAGGAGCGCGTCAATGCGGCCGCCGACGAGACGGTTGTTCCCGAGGCGAGAGAGGTGGGGCCGACCATCACCGGCATCATCGATGCGCGCAACCCGAACGGGAAGGATGGCTTCGTCATTGAGGAGTTCGCGATCCCCGGTCCGCTGCGCCGCGCCTTCGAGGAAGTCGTTACGACCGCCGACACTCTCCACACGCTCGAGGAAACGGATTCGACGTTCCATCGAAGCTTCCAGTGGGGAATCGATCCCTGTGCCATCGATCCGCAGAAGATTGAGCACACCCAGGTACTCGGGCTGATTGGACGTGACGGTGCCGCGGGGAAGTTGACTCTGATCGGAAATGACGCCATCGACCAAGGCGACGGCGCGGTAAAGGTTGAATGGCCGGGTCTGCGTAAGGAAAAGAGTTTCAGCGCAATGGTCGATGGATTGACGGCACGCCATCGGCTGCGCGGTGGGCTGGGCCGTGTGATCCCGAATCCCATGTGGAGACTGCTGCCGGCCAACCTTGACTACTTGCTCGACGAAAAGAACGGCCCCGTGCTAACGGTGCATCCGCTTGGTGGCTGCGTCATGGCCGATAGTCCCTACGCCGGAGTGGTGGATCACCTCGGCCGTGTCTTCGACGGCCGTGACATCTCGAACTGCTCCGGACCGCGGGCCATTGGCAGTTCATATCCGAAACACGAGAACTTGTTCGTCCTGGACGGCTCGATCGTCCCGACGTCGCTGGGCATCAATCCGGCGCTGACGATCGCGACGCTTGCGCTCTTTGCAGTCAGAAAGTTGCGCGACGAATGGAAGTGGACGGAGCCGGTCAGACGCACGGTCGTCCCTGGCCGACGGCCGAGGTTTCGCACCCCGCCGCTGCCAGATCAGGCGAAGGCGACGCAGGTCGAGTTGCTGGAGCGTCTGTCCGGTGAAGTCTGGCTGAAGACGGGTAGCTGCCGCCGCAAAGAACGACATGTGGTCGAGCTCACGCTTCGATTTCAGGCGCTGACGCTGAAGGCCATGATTTCCGATATGTGCCGCCCCCGGCTGCGGGTCGATCCGGAATATAGCCGGCTGCGCGTGTTTCGCTCGGAAGTCTGGCGTGAAATGCGGGAAATGGAGGATGCGCAGGCTGTCTTCGTCGCCAGGATCACCGGACATCTGAGCCTGCTGCATCGCGAGCGCTCGTCCGCAATCGGACGTCGATGCCGCTCTCTGTGGGCTTGGTTCTTCAATCGGGGCCTGCGAGACATCGTACAAAGGATTGTCGACCGGGTGATGGGCAGGCTCCCGGCGGGTGTAAAGGCGCCGAGTCTGTGGTCCAGAATTCTTGGAGTGTTGGCTCTCGGGTCGCGCGCTGGTGAAGTGCGTCGGCTCGACTACGAACTGCGAATCGAACGCGCTGAAGCTCCCGAGACCTCGGGTTGGCGGCCG
Source organism: uncultured Burkholderiaceae bacterium (assembly GCA_964512305.1). Lineage (GTDB taxonomy): Bacteria > Pseudomonadota > Gammaproteobacteria > Burkholderiales > Burkholderiaceae_F > CAZEIW01. Next base: position 59,230 of record CAZEIW010000046.1, read on the forward strand.
ATGCCTTGCCTTAACGGAGAGATTGTTCGCGGCGAGAAGCGTCTCACGTATGCGCGGCGCTCCAATCCTTGGCGCCAGTTGATGGAAATGTCGCTGACAAAATTCCCTGGCATGGACGGAGGGTACGCGGCCGCGAGCGCTCGCGCTTTAAAGCTGGATCTTGCCTATCTCGCTCGCCAAGGCGTGCCGCTGCTGCGGATCGTGGGTCAGCAGGACCAACCCAGCGCCGTGATGGATCTCGCATCCCTCGCTGGCTACTTCATGCGGCTGCTGCTGCAAATTCACGTGTGGAGCTTTCGTCGACCGGACGCACCGAATTCGCGTCCTCCGCGGCTGTTACCCGGGAGGGTCTGCGGCTTGCCGGAGCCTCAGTACTTCTTCCCGGACGAACGGCCCGGTGGGGAGAAGTTGTCGCGCTTGTGCCGCTATCCAAATTCGAGGTCGGAACGGCCACCTGTACTGCTAATTCACGGCTACAGCGCAAGCGGAACCACGTTCGCGCATCATTCCGTTCGACCGAATCTTGCGGAGTTCCTGCATAAGAGCGGGCGAGACGTCTGGATCGTCGATTTGCGAACCAGCGCAGGGATGCCGAGAGCGGGAGAGCCTTGGACGTTTGAGGACGCGGCCTACACCGACATCCCACTCGCCGTCGAATTCATCGCGAGAATCACCCAAAAGGAAAAGATCGACGTCGTCGCCCATTGCATGGGATCGGCGATGTTGAATATGGCACTGTTGGGAGAAGGCAATTCCCGTTGGCCCGACCCCGAGGATCCGTACTACGCGAAGCGCATCAGGCTCAGAGAGAGAATTGGGAAGCTGGTGATGTCGCAAGTCGGACCCGTGACTTACTTCACGCCCACCAATAAGCTGCGTGGTTATGTGCTCCGATATGTCCGGTATTTCCTGCCGTTGACGGACTATCGCTTCCGCGTCTGTGGCAATCCGGCACTGACGGATCAGTTGATCGACCGCCTGCTCGCGACTCTGCCTTATCCCGAGGAAGAGTTCGATATCGAGAATCCGTGGTACCTGCCCTGGGTGCGGACACCCTGGGTCGGCACAAGGCATCGGATGGACGCGCTTTACGGCCGCGACTTCAGCCTAAGGAACGTCGGGCAAGGCGTACTCGACTACATCGACGATCACTTCGGTCCGTTGAGTACAGAAACCGTTGCCCAGGCGATCCATTTTGCCCGTTGGAACGTCATCACCGATTGGAGGGGGGGCAATCGCTTCGTCAGCCCGGCGCAACTCCAGGCCGTGTACAAGTTCCCTGTGCTTTTTGTGAGCGGAACGGAAAACGGCCTTGCGCATTTCGAGACGCAAAGACTCTTGAAAGAGTCGTTGGAAGTCGCGCAAATTCGGTCTCCGAAGTTCTTTGCCGCCGAAGGCAACGGTCACCAGGATAGTCTGATCGGGTGCGGTCGAGAGAAGGTTTTCAATCGAATCGTAAAGTTCCTTGATCGGAATTGGTCGCAAGGAGGAGAGAATCGACCGATCAGCGTCGCACCGCCACCCGTCGTCGTCGAGCCTCCCTGGCAAGGGCCGATTCAGGGCTCAATCGGTCGTGAAGGACTTATCCGCGTTGCTGTTGGTGCAAGTCCTGGGCGGGGTAAGCCCGTAGGCGTGGCAGTGGTGAATGTCAGGATGGATAGTTTGGGACAGCTGCAGGTCCTCGACGTTAACGGGCGGCCTGGGCCATTTGGCGACGTGATGTCCGAATGCGTGCGCTTCATGTTCGGGGATCAGCCCGATGACAAGGTGCCCGTTTGCGATCGCGAGGCGCTCGTTCATTGCGAATTGAGTCCTGCACGTGAGGAAGCCACTGGGATTTTGATTCTGATGCTGTACACGCAGGCGCCATTCGTGGGCGCGGACAAAAAGCTTGTCGATGACCGCTTCTCGTACCGGACCGTGGACGAGGTTGCCGAGGCCTTGGCGATGCCCGGATTACCACCTGACGGGACGGGCTCGAAAGGCCCGTTTGGGTACAGCAAGAAAGAATGGAAAGATGCGATTACTAGGCGGACTCTCGATGCACTTGAGCCGGTGAGTCGAAACGGCGATACGTCGGTGTTGCGGCGCGCCATTGTGCATCGCGTTGAGTCAGGGGCTGGCCGGGAGCCCTCGGGGGCGCTGACGTTCGGCTTGGCCAGTTGCCAATATTCGCCTGGAATGGTGGACGGGACCCCTGCAGTCGGTGAATGGAATTTGCCTGGACCGGCGGATGCTTCGTACATGCGGTTGGCAAAACACCTCGAGAAGCGTCGCGATCCCCGGCCCATCGCATTGATCCTGGCCGGTGACCAGGTCTACGCGGACGCAACAGCGGGCTTGTTCGATCCGACTACGCTGGATGAGCCGTTCCGCATTGCGTATGAGCGGTTTCTTTCGAGCGTGGGACCACAGTCGGTTCTTGGACGCATCCCGGTCTTCATGGTGTTGGACGATCACGAGATCGTCGACAATTGGGAACCGGAGCCGCTGCCGGTGCCAGTACCGGCTCCGGGTCTGGCGTCCGAGATCAACCCGACGGGCCGAAGATCGCCATCCAATGCGGACCGGATGAAACTGGGAAGATCGGAGTACATCAAGTATCAAAGACGTCATTGGCCTCCGCGGAAGAAGAACCGACTATGGACGGAGGAGATGATCGGGGGCGTGCCCTTCTTCTTCTCCGACACCCGCACGGAGCGCGAGGCGCGTACGGGCGCCGATGTGGACCGCAAGTCGATCATGTCTCCTGAGCAGATGGCCTCGTTGCTGAAGTATCTCGCCGAGCACCAAAAGAGTCGCTGCTTTGTCGTTTCGCCGTCGATCTTGCTCCCGCGCCGCCGGGTCGCGATAGGCGACGTATCCTGTGCGATCCGTTCCGACGCGTGGGACGGTTATCCCAAGTCCCTGCAGTGCGTGTTGGCTGGGATCTCGAACTCGAGCGCAAGGCACGTCGTCTTCCTGTCCGGCGACGAGCATATTTCGTGCGTGACGCGCATCAAAGTCACGCGCTTCGACGAGAACGGAGGAGCGCCCTCTGAGTGCGTGGTTCGGTCAATCCACAGTTCCGGCCTGTATACGCCGTATCCGTTCGCCAATTCCTTGAAGGAAGAACTTGCGGGGAACGAGACGTTCTGCTTCGCGCACGGGACTCACCGGTACCGGTGCGAAGTGAGCACCTCGTTTCCTGAGTGCGGCGAGGGCTTTGCTCTGGTTACGGCCGACCCTGAGGGCAACAAAATTGAAGTGCTGTTCGATGGCTCGCGGAAGCGAGTGCACTATACGGCCATTGGCGATGGTCCGTGGCAGCCATAAGGTAAGCGCATGGGCGGTCGCTCCACGGCTAGTTTCCAATTCAACAGGCCCAATCTGCCGGATCGGAGCCAAGCCATGGTTTCGGTCCTGACGTTGCGGTGCGGGTAACGCAAATAGCGATGGACGCGACGGCGGCGGACCGAATGGCTCGGACACGACCGCGGATCGAGCTGGCCGGCAGCCCTACAAGCACCGGATCCACGATCAACGATGCCAGCCAATTTAGCTATTTTGTCCAAAACAGCTTATCATGGAGCGTCGCTGCAAAGGGTGACGTCCATGTCCGCTGTGATCCGCCAAACTCGTTCGCGTCGCGGCAGCCTCGCCGATGCGCCGCGAATCTCGGCCAGCGCGGCCAAGAACGGTTTTGGGCGGATCCTCGATCGCGTCGCGAGGGAGGGGCGGCTTGCCATTACCAAGCATGACCAACCGTGCGCGGTGTTGATTTCGATCGATGAGTACCGGTCCCTGGTCGGGGTGAAGGAGGTCACCCTGAACTCTCTCTCGGACGAATTCGATGCCCTGTTCGAGCGCATGCAGGCGCCGGGCGCCGCTGCGGCCATGCAGAAGGCGTTCAGCATGACGGCGGCTCAGCTCGGTCGTGCCGCGGTCAAGCGAGCGGCGCCGGCGGCAGCCGGCGGTGCACGGAACAAGGGCACGCGCCGCTCGCGTGGCTGAGGCGCGCCGCGCGGCACGCCCGGGCAGCATCTACGTGCTCGCCGGCTGCAATGGCGCCGGCAAGAGCAGTATCGGTGGCGCGGCACTGCGCCAATCCGGAGCCGAATTCTTCAATCCCGATGAAGCGGCCCGGCGCATCGCCGGCGCCAATTCGACACGCAATCCGCCGCTGACCCAGGCGCAAATCAACGGGGCAGCCTGGGGCGAGGGGCTACGGCTGCTGCGGCGGGCGATCGACGAGCGCGCCAATTTCGCCTTTGAAACGACGCTGGGCGGGAAAACCATGACCGCGCTGCTCGAGCAGGCCGCAATGGCAGGTCTGGCCGTGCATGTCTGGTTCGTGGGACTCACCGGCGTCGAGTTGCACATCGATCGCGTGCGGCGCCGGGTGGCGAAAGGTGGCCACGATATCCCGGTGGAGAAGATACGGCAGCGCTTCCAGAACAGCCGCCTCAATCTGATACGGCTGTTACCGCACTTGGCCGAACTTCACCTGTACGACAACTCTGTCGAGGCGGACCCGGATACCGGGGCGACTCCTTTGCCACGCCTGCTGCTGCACTGCCGTGAGCGCCGAATCGTGTCGCCGGCCAGGCTCAGGACGCTGTTGGAAGCGACGCCGGCCTGGGCGAAATCGATCACTGCGGCCTGCATCAAGCTGCACCTGGCGCAGCGCCGGTAAGTGCGACTAAGGCACCTTCCCGTTCGGCGTGAGCTTGTCGACCACCTGCGGCAACACCGCCGAGAGCCTGGCCGCAAGATCCTGCGTGGAGAGCCCAGCCTTGGCGGCCAGTTCCTGCAAGCCCTCCGCGCCGAAGGCTTGATGCACCTGATCGGCCGTCACCGGTTGGTTGGGGCCGTTGCCGACCCAGGACTGCGCGGTTGCGCCTAGGCCCTGTTTTGCGAACTGGTCGACGATCCCCTGGATGCCGCCGTGCTTTTGGATCAGGCCGTTGACGAGATTGGCCATCTCCGCGCCAACCAGACCACCGATCAGGCCATCGAAGAGTCCCATGATCTACGCCTCCGTCACTTGCACGCTTTGCCGTGGTCGGCGCGGAAGCCCTTGGACGTCGCGTCGGCCTCGCTCATGTACTCGCCCTGCTTGGTTTTGCCGTACCACTTGTCGCCCTGGCAGTGATAGACCTTGGATTCGGTGTTTACCCAAACCTTGCCCGCTCCGCCGCCGGCGGCAGCGACCTTATCGCCGGCGGGCTTCGCAGGGGCGGCAGCGGCCGTGGTTTCACTGGCCTTGGGCGCGGCCTTCGCGTCCTTGCCCGGCGTGGCTCCTTCTTTACCCCACCAATCCTTGACGCCCTTGTGCCCCTTGCAGGCTCCCTTTTTTTCGGCACCCGAGTAGTACGAACCGTCCTTGCACAGGCCGGTCGAATCGGCCGGAGCCCCGGCCGGTGGCGCACCGTGACTGGCGGCCGCCAGCGTCAGCCCGCATGCCATCGCGATGATCTTGAATGTGACTTTCACGGCCTTCCTCCAATCTGCAGAATGTTGACGCCGGTTCGCATCATAGAGGAAGCGGCCGGGGAAGCCTCTCGAAACCCGCAGGGCGATCGGGTGTCGAATTCGAGAGCAAGAGGCGGAGTGCAAGTCATTTCGACCTTGCATAAAGTGCGGGCTGCAGCGACGAAACGCCACGAAGGACCGCAGATGAAGCTATCGGTAAATGCCGCAGCCCGGGCCGCCGCTACGCTGAAAGACCCGCGCTGGAAGAAGGTACTGGCGCGCGACGCGTCGGCGGACGGGCAGTTCTACTACTCGGTGAGAACGACCCGCGTTTATTGCCGCCCCTCGTGCGCGTCGAGGCCGGCCCGGCCTGAAAACGTCAACTTCTTCGCCACGCAACAGGACGCCCGCCGGGCGGGTTTTCGGCCGTGCAGGCGCTGCAAGCCCGATCAGCCGTCCGCCGACGAGCAGCGTGCCGCGATGATCGCGGAAGCGTGCCGCAGCATCGAGAGTGCTGAACGCGTCCCGACCCTGGGCGAACTGGCCGAGCGAGCCGGGTTGAGCGCATACCATTTCCATCGACTCTTCAAGGCCGTGACCGGCCTCACGCCGCGCCGGTACGCGCTGGCACACCGCGCGGTGCGCGTGCGAAGCGAGCTGGGCAGGTCCCGGTCGGTGACCGACGCGATCTTCGTCGCCGGATACGGATCCAACAGCCGCTTCTACGAGGAAGCCGATCGGGTCCTGGGGATGACGCCGACGACCTATCGCGCCGGCGGAGCGAACAATGTCATCCGGTTCGCGGTCGGTCAGTGCTCTCTCGGATCGATCCTCGTCGCCTGCAGCGATCGCGGCGTGTGCGCGATCCTGCTCGGCGACGATCCCGACGCCCTTGCGCACCAGCTGCAAGACCGGTTTCCGAGGGCCGAGCTGATCGGCGGCGATCGCGGATTCGAGAAGCTCGTCGCGCGGGTGATCGGTTTCGTCGAAGCCCCGGCGACCGGACTCGACCTGCCGCTGGACCTGCGCGGCACGGCGTTCCAGCATCGCGTCTGGCAGGCGCTGCGGGAGATCCCGGCCGGCGCCACGGTCAGCTACGCCGAGGTCGCAGCGCGTATCGGCTCGCCCAAGGCGGCCCGGGCGGTCGCGCGGGCGTGCGGTGCGAACCATCTCGCCGTCGCGATCCCCTGCCATCGCGTGGTCCGCCACGACGGCGCGTTGACCGGCTATCGCTGGGGGGTCGAACGCAAGCTTGCACTGCTGGAACGCGAGGCCCGCGCGTGAATGCCGTGGCCGAATCGCCGCGGATCGCCACGCCCGCGGCGGCGCGGGCGCGCCTGGCGGCGGTCAATTGGGCCCTGGTCGCCGCGGAGCTCGATGCGGAGGGCTGCGCCGTGCTTCCGCGCGTCCTCTCGAGCGAGGAGTGCATCCGGCTCGCCGGCCTGTACCGCGACGATTCGCTGTTCCGGAGCCGGGTCGTGATGGGCCGGCACGGCTTCGGGCGCGGCGAATACAAGTACTTCGACTACCCTTTGCCGCGAACCATCGATCACTTGCGCACCGCCGCCTATCCGCACCTCGCGCCGGTGGCCAATCGCTGGGAGGAAGCGATGGGATTGCGGGCACGCTACCCGGCCTCTCACGCCGAGTTCATCGAGCGCTGCCGTGCCGCCGGCCAGGCAAGACCGACGCCGCTGCTGCTCCAATACGGCGTCGGCGACTTCAACTGCCTGCACCAGGACCTGTACGGAGAAGAGGTCTTCCCGCTGCAGCTCGCAATCCTGCTGTCGCAGCCCGGCAGCGACTTCACGGGTGGCGAGTTCGTGCTGACGGAGCAGCGGCCGCGCAGGCAGTCGCGGCCGACCGTGGTGCCGCTCGAGCAGGGCGACGCGGTGGTCTTCGCGGTCCGGCACCGCCCCGTCGCGGGGGCGCGCGGAAGCTATCGCGTCAACCTCCGGCACGGGGTGAGCCGCGTGCGCAGCGGACGCCGGCACACGCTCGGCATCATCTTCCACGACGCGACGTGAACACCGGCTCTTGATCGAACCGGCCATGTTGCCGGCCGGCGTGGCCATTTCCCGCAGGTCTTACCGCCTGGATTCGAGTTCCGGCGAATTGGCGCGCGAAACGAGCCTTATGCAGCCCTTTCCGTGCCGCCGGCAGAACCCATCATCGGGCCGACCGCCCCAGCGGATTGCGGGCGCAGGACATCACGAGCGTTCAAGACGGTATGACGCCTTCACCTGCCGATCCCGGCGTGCGATTCGACGTCGAAGCGGAGACGCAGCGCAGGAAGACCGCGCTGCTCTTCCGCAACGCGCGCATTGCCACCGCGGTGACGATCGTCAACGCGTCGCTGCTGGCGCTGGTCAACGCCCAGTCTCACGCCTCGACGGCCCTCGCATGGACCTGGTGGTGTGCCGTCGCGGCCATCACCGCAGGGCGCTACCTCCTCGGGCACCGGTTTCGCGCGAGCGAGCCCGAGGCGGCCGCTGCAATGCGCTGGCGCCGTCTCTACATCGTCGGCACCGCCGCGGCCGCGGTGGCGTGGGGCGCCGGGACCGTCCTGTTCATGTGGAACGCGCCGGCCGGCGCGCGGCTGTTCACGGGCCTCGTCCTTTCGGGAATGGTGGCGGGAGCGGTGCCGATCCTCGCCGTCGTGCCGCTGGCGTTCCGGATCTTCGCGCTGCCGGTTGCGCTGCCGCTGGCGGCGGTCATCTTCTGGCAGGCGAATTCGCCGCTCGACTGGGCGTTCGGAGCGATGACCCTGGTCTTTCTCGCCGCCGTTCTCGCGAGCGCCCGCTACCTGCACGAGACGCTCGACGTCGCGATCCGTCTCGGACTCGATCAGGGACGCATGGTCGGGAGCCTGAAGCAGGCGCGCGATGCGGCGAGGTCGGCGCTGGCCGAGCGCGAGCGCGCGGAGGCCACGTTGAAGGCCAGCGAGGAGCGCTACCGGCGCATCCTGCAGCACTCCCCGACCGGGATCATGCACTACGACAGCCAGCTCGTGATCACCTTCTGCAACGAGCGCCTGGCCCAGATCGTCAAGGTGCCGCGGGACCGCCTGATCGGTTTCGACATGAAGAAGGTCAAGGATCAGCGCATCCTGCCGGCGCTCGCGGCCGCGCTCGGGGGGCGCGACGGCGGCTACGAAGGCGAGTACGTGTCGACAGGCAGCGGCGCCCAGATCTGGGTGACGGTGTCGTGCGCTCCTTTGGACGGCGCATACGGCCAGGACGCCGGGGGAATCGCGATCGTCGAAGACATCACGGACCGGCACAAATCCGAGGACGAGATCCGCCATCTCGCCTACTTCGACCCGCTGACCCGGCTGCCCAATCGGCGCCTCCTGATGGACCGCCTGGGACACGCGATGACGGCGAGCACCCGCAGCCGCCAGTTCGGCGCCTTGATGATCCTCGACCTCGATCACTTCAAGAGCATCAACGACAGCCAGGGACACGACGTCGGCGACCGCCTGCTGGTCGAGGTCGCGCGGCGCCTCGCAAACTGCCTGCGCCAGGACGACACCGTTTCGCGGCTGGGCGGGGACGAATACGTGGTGCTGGCCGAGGGGCTTGGCGCGACCGAACCGGCCGCGGCGAACCACGCGGAAGCCATCGCCGAGAAGCTGCGCGCGGCCGTGCAGCTGCCGTACGAGCTGGGCGGAAGCGAGACCGAGTACTTCAGCACGACCAGCATCGGCCTGACGCTGTTCTGCGGTCGCGACGATTCGGCCGAGATCCTGTTGAAGCAGGCCGATGTCGCCCTGTACCAGGCCAAGGATGCCGGGCGCAATGCGATCCGGTTTTTCAATCCGGCGATGCAGTCGGCGATCGAGCGCCGGGCCGCGCTGCAGGCCTCGCTGCGACGCGGCCTGGACCGGGACGAGTTCCGGCTCTATTACCAGCCGCAGATCGACCGCAACGGGCGGCTGATCGGGGCCGAGGCGCTGATCCGCTGGCAGGCGCCGGGGCAGGGCCTCGTGCTGCCGGCACAGTTCATCCCGCTCGCGGAAGAGTCGGGACTGATCCTGCACATCGGCCGCTGGGTCCTGGATACCGCCTGTGCCCGGCTCAAGACCTGGGAGCGGAATCCTCATCTGAGGGGCCTGCGGCTGTCGGTGAACGTGAGCGCCCGGCAGTTCCACCAACCCGACTTCATCGAACAGGTGCGGCAGAGCCTGCTGGCGAGCGGCGCCGATCCGGTCCGACTGACGCTGGAGCTCACCGAAAGCGTGGTGTTGGACCACGTCGAAGCGGTGATCAGCCGGATGGCGCAGCTCAGCGGCATGGGCGTGGGCTTCGCCCTCGATGATTTCGGCAAGGGCTATTCCTCGCTGTCCTACCTGAAGCGCCTGCCGCTGGATCAGATCAAGGTCGATCGCGCCTTCGTGCGCGACACGCCTCGCGACGCGAACGACGCCGCGATCGTGCGCGCGATCCTGGCGATCAGTCATTCGCTCGGTCTTCAGGTCATTGCCGAAGGCGTCGAGACGGAAGAGCAGCGGGCCTTCCTCGACCGGCACGGATGCCATGCGTACCAGGGCTACCTGTTCAGCCGGCCGCTGCCGATCGACGAGTTCGAGCAATTCGCGGCCCGGATGCACCAGGAGCAGGCGGCCTGAGGGGTCGGGTGTGGGAACGGTCCCGGGCTGCCTCCGAGGCAGGCCCATGATCCGCCTCGGCGCGCCGCCGACAGCCAACGATGCGGGACGACCTCGATGCATCGATTTGCTACGCTTCCCACCCCTAAAGTCCGGCTTCGGCGGCTCCTTTGACGTGTAGCGTGGGCAGATCCGCGCCCATGTCGCTGCCGCTCCCAACGGTGCACGACCTCCGACTCCGCCGACTCCTCGAGCTGCACCCGTTCGGCTCGGGCGCCCGCCGCCTCGCTTGCGTCGCCTGGCTCGGCATCCTCGCACCGGGTTTGCCGGCTGCCGCCGCGGTCCAGAGCCTCGATTCCGCGCTGGCACGTCTGGAGACGCTGGCGCGGCGCCAGCCCGCGCAGGCGGATTCCGAGCTGCGCTCGCTCGGTGTCGACCTGGCATCGGTCGATCCTCAAACCCGCATCAGGATCGACCGGGTCCGGATGCTGATCGCCGACGGGCAGTCGCGCTCGGAGGACGTGCTGGCGCTCGCCGACCGTGTCGAGGCGGCGGCGCAGGGCGACGCGGGGGCCGCGACGCGGGCCCTGGTCGGCCATGTGCGCTTCAGCGCCTACACCCAGCTCGGACGCGCCGACGAGGCCGGCGATGCCCTCGATCAGGAACTGGCGGCGGCACGCGCGGCGCGCGACGACGACTCGATTGCCCTGGCGCTGGTGGACCGGGCGGGCTTCCTGGCCAAGCGCGGCGATTTCGAGCAGGCCTTCGCGTCGATCGCCGACGCCGAGCACCAGGCGCACGGCGCCCAGGCCGCCGCCGAGGTCGCGTTCTGCGGCGCGCTGCTCGCCCGCGAGATCGGCGATGCGGCGCAGGCGCTGGCTTCGTATCGGGACGCCTACAATAAATTTCATGCTGTCGACGACCGCACCGGCGAGGCGGACTCGCAGGCCGGCATCGGGCGGGCGCTGAACCAATTGGGCCGTGCGGCCGAAGCGGTCGAGCCGCTGCAGCGCGCGATCACCGCCTACCGGCAGATCGGCGACGCGGAAGGCGAGGCGATCGCGCTCGGCGAGCTCGCGCTGTCTCAGGCGGACCTCGGCCGGCCGCAAACCGCCCTGGCCCGCAACGCCGAGGGCCTGCGGGCGCTGGCGCGGGTCAAATCGCCGCTGCGGCTGGCGCAGCTGCAGATCGACCGCGCGCGCCTGCTGCTTCGAGGCAACGATGCCGCCGAGGCGTTGCCGCTGATAGACCGTGCGCGCCCGACGGTGCTGGTAAGCGGCGACCTGCAGCTCGAGGTGCGCTTCCACCAGGTCGCGGCCGACGTGCTGGCCGCGCTCGCGCTGTACCAGGCGGCGTTCGAGGAGGCCGAGCGCCAGCGCCAGGCGCAGCAGCGGCGTACCGATCAGCTGGTGGCGCGGCAGCTGGCGGCGCAGCGCGGACGGCTCGAAAGCGAGCGGCTGACGCGCGAGAACGCCCTGCTCAGGCGCGAGGCGGACGCGAGCCAGCGCGCGCTCGAGCAGGCGCAGCAGGCCTCCCGTCTTCGCGGCGTCGCGATCGGCCTCGCCGTGCTCTTCATTCTGGGCGGTGCCTACGCGCTGCGGCGCCAGCGCGTGCTGCTCAGGCGCATCGCGCGGATGGCGGAGACCGATTACCTGACCGGGGTGCCGAACCGGCGCCACGTGATGGAAATGGGCCAGCGGCTGATGGCGCGCTGCCGCCAGGACGGCGAGCCCTACGCGATGCTGCTTCTCGATCTCGACGACTTCAAGCAGCTCAACGACCGCTACGGCCACGACGCTGGCGACAGGGCGCTTTGCTCGGTCAGCCAGGCGCTTCGGCGAAGCCTGCGCCCGGGCGACCTGCTGGGCCGCTACGGCGGGGAGGAGTTCGCTGTCGTGCTGCCCGACACCGATTCCGACGAAGCGGCGCTGGTGGCCGAACGGCTGCGCACCGCGGTGGCCTCGCTCCAACCCGACTGGGCGCCCGGGGCGCCCGCCATCACGCTGAGCGGTGGAATCGCGCTCGCCGCGCCCGGCAGATCCGACTTCGCGCAGTTGATCACGCGGGCCGACGCGGCGCTTTACCGCGCCAAGGACGGCGGCCGCAACCGGATCGAGGCCGAGGCGGAAGCGGCCTGAGGGCGGTGGCGCGGAACCAATCGAGCTCGGTCGCTCCTTCGTGCGCGACGGGCGCGGGACGCGCCGATGCCGCCAACGAGCTTCCTGGCCCTGCCTTCGGGTCAGTAGATATCCGGCTCGCCGACCGGCGCGCCGAAGCCGGTCTCCAGGAAATCGAAGTCGCAGCCCGCGTCGGCCTGCCGGATGTGCTGCGCGAACATCCACCCGTAGCCGCGCTCGTAGCGCTTCGGCGGCGGGGTCCACGCGGCCCTGCGGCGCGCCAGCTCGTCGTCACCGACCTCGAGTTGGATGCGGCGGGCGGCGACGTCGACCGTGATGAGGTCGCCGTTTCGAACGAGGCAAAGGGGACCGCCGACGAAGGACTCCGGCGCGACGTGCAGGATGCAGGCTCCGTAGCTGGTGCCGCTCATGCGCGCGTCCGACAGCCGCACCATGTCGCGCACGCCCTGCCTGAGCAGTTTCTTCGGGATGGGCAGCATGCCCCACTCGGGCATGCCCGGGCCGCCCTGTGGGCCCGCGTTACGCAGCACGAGGACATGGTCGGCGGTCACGTCCAGCGAGTCATCGTCGACCGCCTCCTTCATCGAGGGATAGTCGTCGAACACCAGCGCCGGCCCCGTATGGCGAAGGAACCGGGGCGCGCACGCGCTCGGCTTGATCACGCAGCCGGACGGCGCAAGGTTGCCGCGCAGCACGGCAAGGGCACCCTCGGCGTAGATCGGGTTGCCCAGCGGGCGGATCACGTCGTCGTGAAAGACCGTGGCCCCCGCGATGTTCTCGCCCAGCGTGCGGCCGGTCGCCGTCAGCGCATCGAGCTTCAAGGTCCCGGCCAGCCGGCTCATCAGCGCCGGCAGGCCGCCCGCGTAGAAGAAATCCTCCATGAGGTAGGTGTCGCCGCTGGGCCGGATGTTCGCGATCACGGGCACCTCGCGGCTGGCACGGTCGAAGTCGTCGAGGCCGAGGTCGAGACCCGCGCGGCGCGCGATCGCGATCAGGTGGATGACGGCGTTGGTCGAGCAACCCATCGCCATCGCGACCACGATCGCGTTGTCGAACGAGGCGCGCGTGAGGATGCGCGCCGGGGCGAGATCCTCCCAGACCATCTCGACGATGCGGCGGCCGGATTCCGAAGACATGCGGATGTGCCCCGCGTCCGCGGCGGGAATCGACGACGCGCCGGGCAGCGTCATGCCGATCGCTTCCGCGATGGCGGTCATCGTGCTCGCGGTTCCCATCGTCATGCAGGTGCCGTGGCTGCGGGCGATGCCGCCCTCGATCTGCAGCCACTGCTCGCGGCCGATCCTGCCGGCGCGCCGTTCGTCCCAGAACTTCCAGGCATCGGACCCCGAGCCGAGGACCTTGCCCTGCCAGTTGCCGCGCAGCATCGGGCCGGCCGGCAGGAAGATCGCGGGCAGGCCGGCGCTGATCGCGCCCATGACGAGGCCCGGCGTCGTCTTGTCGCATCCGCCCATCAGCACGGCGCCGTCGACCGGGTGGCTGCGCAGCAGCTCCTCGGTCTCCATCGCGAGCATGTTGCGATAGAGCATCGTGGTCGGCTTGACGAAGCTCTCGGACAGCGACAGCGCCGGGAGTTCGGCCGGAAATCCGCCTGCCTGCAGCACGCCGCGCTTGACGTCCTCGACGCGCTGCTTGAAGTGCGCATGGCACGGATTCAAGTCGGACCATGTATTGACGATGCCGATCACGGGCCGCCGCGCCCAATCCTCGGGCGCGTAGCCCATTTGCATCGCGCGCGAGCGGTGCCCGAAGGAGCGCAGGTCGTCCGGAGCGAACCAGCGCGCGCTGCGCAGCGATTCGTAGCGACGTCTCACGGGCCCATTTTAGGGCCGTGCTTGCGCCGAATCGCCGGTCACGCTTGGCGCTGCCGGCGTGACGCGCCCAGCCGCATTACCCATTTCAAGCGCGAGGATTTTCGCGGCCAAGTGCGCTCGAACACCGGGCAATCGGAGCCTTTGGCGGCCGGCACGCGCACCGGCGCTCGCGTCCACCGAATACACGATCAGCCCGGCTTTCGGGCGGCTACTCGCCGGTTCCGCGAGGCGCCGGTATCGGCAGACTCCCTGCGTCGCAGCTGTCGAGAACGAGGTTCATTCGCCGTGCCAACCGACGCGCAAGACCGCCGGGCTCCTGGCGGTGCCCCGCGCAGGGCTTCCGCACCCAAGCTCGCCGCGCTCGTGCTCGGCGCGGCGGCTGCACTGGCATCGGCGCCGACCCAAGCCCAGCAGTGGCTGACCGATGTGCAGGCCGGCGTCCTGTCGAACAGCAACCTTGGCAACGCGGTGGCGGGCCCCGACGTCCACGCCGACACCGCGCTGACCGCCGCCCTGTCGACCGGTCCCTTCTTCGAATTGCGCCCGGGCACCAACCTGATCGTGACGGCGGAGACCGGCGCGCAGTCGTTCGGCCGCTATACCGCGTTCAGCAACCTGTCGGCGGGCATCAAGGCGGTGCTCGACACCAAGTTCGGCCTCGGGCGGGAGACGCCCCACGTCTATCTCGTCGGGTCCGACTCGCGCCTGGATTTTCGCGACAGCCTGCGCAGCGGCTGGCTGCAGTCGTGGGCCGGCGGCGCGCACGCCGCGTTCGGAGACCGCCTCGTGCTGCGCGGCGAATTCGGCGTCGAGCGGCGCACCGGCCCGGAAGCACCGGCGGTGCGCGCGGGACTGCCGGGCGACGTGTTCAACCAATCCAGCCGCCGCCTCGCCATCGGCGCCGACTACAGCCTCACGGACCGGCTGCTGCTGCAGCTGCAGACGACGCTTCGCCGCGGCGACGCCGACTACATCGAGACCACCAGCCTCGCCGACACGTTCGACGGTGCGAGCGCGGTGGCGCGCGAGCCCGCGCTCGGCCCGAACATCTTCATCGAGAAGGTGCAAGCGCGCGAGCTGCTGCTCGACGTCGGCGTGTCGTGGGCGCTGGGCGATCATTCGTCGCTCAATGCGATGTTCCGGCGCGAGCTGACGCTCGACTCGGGGGCGACGCTGTACACGCGCAGCATCCCGGCGATCATCTACGAATACCGGTTCGACTGACGGCATGAAGACCCACGCCGGCTTCGTCCGCAGGCGCCGCGCGCCCGCTGCGCGCGCCATTTGCCTCGCCGTCCTGCTGCCGTGCCTCCTCCTCCGCGCGCAGGCCGGCAGCCTCGTCGCATCGGTCGTCGACCAGGCCGGCAAGGCGGTCGAGGATGCGGTCGTGACCGCCACGCCGGCCGACGGCCGGCCGGCGCGGCCGGGCGGCGAAGGCGAGAGCGTGGTCGACCAGGTCGACAAGACCTTCATCCCGTACGTCAGGGTCGTGCGCGTCGGCACGCTGGTGCGCTTTCCCAACAGCGACAACATCCGGCACCACGTCTATTCGTTTTCGCCGCCGAAGCGGTTCGAGCTGCCCCTTTATTCCGGCAAATCCGCCGCGCCCGTGCTGTTCGACAAGCCGGGCGTCGTCGTGATGGGCTGCAACATCCACGACTGGATGGTCGGCTACGTGTACGTCTCCGAGACGCCGTATTTCGGCAGGACCGAGCGGGCCGGGACCGTCGAGCTGCGCGGCCTGCCCGCCGGCGAATACGTGGTGCGCGTCTGGCACCCCGAGATGGACGGCACCGAGCAGTCGACCGCACGCACGCTCGTGCTGACCGAGCAGGGCGTCGTCGATGCCGCGTGGACGATCGGCCGGCACGAGGTGTTCCGGCCAAGGCGAGCGCCGGTTCCCCGGAATTCCGGATATTGATTCGGACCGACGGCATGCATGCCGACACCGGCTTTGTTCGCAGGTCCCGCGTGGGCGCCTCCCGTGCCCTGCTCTTCGGCGTGCTGCTGGCGTGCCTCCTCCGCGCACACGCCGGCGGCCTGAACGTTTCGGTCCTCGACCAGGCCGGCAAGGCGGTCGAGGATGCGGTCGTGACCGCAACGGCGGTCGACGGCCGGCCGGCACGGCCGGGCGGCGAGGGCCAGAGCGTCGTCGACCAGGTCAACAAGACCTTCGTCCCTCACGTCAAGGTCGTTCCCGTCGGCACGCTGGTGCGCTTTCCCAACAGCGACAACATCCGGCACCACGTCTATTCGTTTTCGCCGCCGAAGCGGTTCGAGCTGCCGCTCTACGCGGGCAGGGCCGCCGCCCCGGTGCTGTTCGACAAGCCGGGCGTCGTCGTGATGGGCTGCGCCATCCACGACTGGATGGTCGGCTATGTCTATGTGTCCGACACGCCCTACTTCGGCAAGACCGAGAAGGCGGGGACCGTCCGGCTGCGCGATCTGCCGGCGGGCGAGTACGTCGTGCGCGTCTGGCATCCGGAAATGGGTGCGCCGGAGCAGTCGACTTCGCGCACGCTGCGCGTGGATGAACAGGGCGTCGTCGACGCGCAGTGGACGATCGCCCGCCAGCCCGCGCTCCGCCTGCGGCGGGTGCTTCCCCAGGCTTCGGGCGAGTGAGGCTCCCGGCACGCGGCCGGCCGGGCATCACGCGGCGGCAGTGGCCGTGGCCGATCCCTCGGGCTGGAACCACTGCGGGCTGACGGTCAGGTCACCGGCCGGCATGGGCCGGCCGATCAGGTAGCCCTGCGCCTCGTCGCAACCCCATTCGGCCAGCATGAGCCAGGCGCGATCGGTCTCGACGCCTTCGGCGACCACCGACAGCCCCAGATTGTGGCCGAGCTCGATCGTCGAGCGCACGATCTTCGCGTCGCCCGCGTCGCGCTGCATGGCCGCGACGAACGAGCGGTCGATCTTCAATTCGTCGACGTTGAGCTGTTTCAGGTACGCCAGCGAGGAGTATCCGGTTCCGAAATCGTCGATCGACAGCTGCACGCCGAGGAGGTGCAGCTGCCTCAGCGTGGCCTTCGAGCGGTTCGGATCGTCCATGATGGCGCTCTCGGTGATCTCGAGACAGAGGCGCTCCGGCCTCACGGAATGGCGCGCGAGCTGCGCGGCGACGCGCGCCGCGAGGTCCTGGTCGAGCAGGTCGCGGGTCGACAGGTTGATCGACAGGCGCAGTTCCGACCGCCGCACCGCGGGTGTGCCGAGCCAGGCGATCCCGTTTTCGAGCATCCAGCCGGTGATGGCGCGGATGAAACCGGTCTGCTCGGCGAACGGGATGAACTCGACGGGCGGCAGGATGCCGCGCTGCGGATGCTGCCAGCGCACCAGCGCTTCGGCGCCGACGATGCGGCCATCGCTCACGCGCGCCTTGGGCTGCAGGTACAGCCGCAGCTCGCTCTCGGAAAGGGCACGGCGCAGCTGGGTCATCAAGGACAGCGAAGCCTCGCTGCTGGTGTCGAGCGCGCTGTCGTAGCGCATCGCGCCGGCGTGGCCGCGCTTGGCGGCGTACATCGCGATCTCGGCGTGCGTCAGCAGGTCGTTCACCGTACGGCCGTCCGCGGGGTGCAGCGCGATGCCGATGCCGGCGCCCAGGTCGACGGTCTGCTGGTCGACCGTGAACGCGAGCTCGAACGCCCGCAGGATCCTGCGCGCCTTGGCCGCCGCGCCGGTCTCGTCGACGCCGGGGACCAGCACAGCGAATTCGTCCCCGCCGAGGCGCGCCAGCTCGTCGCCCTCGTCGAGGCATTCGGCGTTGAGGCGCTGCGCGACCCGCTGCAGCACGCGGTCCCCGAACGCCTGCCCGAGCACGTCGTTGACCTGCTTGAAGCGGTCCAGGTCCAGCATCAGCACCGCGCAGGGCTGCGGCGCGCCGTCGCGCCCGGCGATCGCGGACTCGACGAGCTTGACGAAGTTGACCCGGTTGGGCAACCCGGTCAGCGTGTCCCAGTACGCGAGGCGCGTGTTGTGCTCGTCGCGCGCACGGATCGCGAGCCGCATGTTCTCGAGCGCCCGCGCGAGGTCCCCGATCTCGTCGCGGCCGTCGCCGGCGATCGGCGTCGCGTAGTCGCCCTGCGCGAGCGCCCTGGCAGCCAGCGACAGGGTCTGGATCGGATCGGCGATCCGGCGGGCCGTCAGAATGGCTCCGACGGCGAACACGGCCACGCCGGCGATCGTCAGCAGCAGCAGCGTGATCTGCAGGTTTCGGTACGGAGCGACCGCGTCGGTCACGGACCGCAGCAGCACGACGCTCAGTTCCTGGCCGCCGTCGGCCGCGAGCCGTACCAGCCGGCCGCTGTAGTCGACGTCGTCGACCCGGAGCGCGACCGGATGCCCGGCGGCCGGCCGGGCGCGTTTCAGTTCGTCGGCGAGCAAGGCCTGCCGTCCGGCAAGGGCGCCGGTGGCCTCGAGCACCTCCCAGGCGTCGGCACCGGAGTGACGGACCAGGGCCGCGTCGAGCGAAAGCACCTGGCTGGCCTCGTCGAGCAGCGCGTGGTCGACCGGAAACGCCATCGCGACCCAGCCGATGATCAGCGGCGCCTTCACGGGCGTCTGCACCAGCAGGAACGGACGCCCGTCGAGGATGCAGATCGGGTGCGTGTCGCTTCCGGGCTGCGCCGCGCTCGAGGCGAGCAGGGTGGAGAAGCGCGCCGCGTCGGGACGTGTCGCCGCCTGCAGCGCGAAGTCGGCATCGGTGAGCAAGGCAACCTGGGCGCCGATGCGCTCGCCCTGGTTCTGCAGCGCCGACGCGATGGTGGCGCGGTCGTCGCTCGCGATCGCGGCGCGAAAGCCGAAGTCGGAAGCCAGCAGCCGGGTCGCATCGGCAAGGCCGCGTGCGCGCTGCGTCAGCACCGTATCGAAGACGCGCGCCCCGACCTGCAACTCGTCGACGATCGAAGCCAGCGCATTGGTATCGATGCTGCGATGGATCAGCGAGAAGCTGACCGCCTGCACGAGCAGCAGCAGCACCAGGAACAGCCCGACGATCCGGGCCTCGATGCGCTGGAACCAGCGACCCGGCGTGGACAGCCTGCCCGACGCTTCGCCCGGCGCCGATCCGCGCGCCCGCGCCTGCCCCTCCGGTTCCTGACCCGACCTCTGCTTCATCCTGAACGCAGGTTACGGGCGCCGTGCTCCCGCGCGCTCGAGGAGAAGACGGTGTTTTCTCCGCCAATTTGCCCTCCTCGCCGACCACCTCCGACCGGCGACGTAGAATCCGGCAGGCCGCCGCGACGCGATGCCGGCGCGGGGACGGCCCCGCGGGCGCTTCGAGCCGCGGCCCGATCCGTCCGATGTCCCCCCGATCCCTGCTCGAACAATCCTTGCGGATGACCCGGCGCGACTGGCGCGCCGGCGAGTTGCGGCTGCTTGCGGTGGCGCTCGTGATCGCCGTTGCGGCCGTCACCAGCGTCGGCTTCTTCGTCGACCGCATCCGCCTCGGCCTGCATCGCGACGCGGCCCAGTTCCTCGGTGCCGACGTGGTGATCGAATCGGACCGGCCGATCGGCGACGCGCCGGCCGTGGCGGCGCGGGAGCGCGGGCTGAGCGTTGCGAGCACCGTGGCTTTCCCGAGCATGGCGATCGCCGATGCCCCCCCACAGGCGAACACGCTGGTCGCCGTCAAGGCGGTCTCGCCCGGCTATCCCCTGCGCGGACGGCTCAGCCTCCTCTCCGGCACCGGGGCCGTGCCGACGGATGCGATTCCGGCGCCGGGCTCGGCCTGGGTCGACCCGCAGGTGCTCGGTCTGCTCGGGGTGCAGCCGGGCGCGCGCCTGCGCCTTGGCGACGCGACGTTGCGGATCGACGGCGTGATCGCGGTGGAGCCCGATCGCGGCGGCCAGCTGGTCGGCTTCGCCCCGCGGGTGATGATCAACCTGTCCGATCTGGCCGGGACCGGCCTGATCCAGCCCGCGAGCCGCGTTGGCTACCGACTGCTGGCCGCCGGCGAACCACGCGCGGCGGCCGAGTTCGCAGCCTGGGAGCGCGCGCGCCTGCAGCGGGGCCAGCGCCTGGAGTCGCTCGACGACGGCCGGCCCGACGTGCGGCGCACGCTCGACCGCGCCGAGCGCTTCCTGGCGCTGGTGGCGATGCTCGCGGCACTGGTCGCGGCGGTCGCGGTGGCGACCGCGGCGCGCCGCTTCTCGCAGCGACACCTGGACTCGTGCGCGATGATGCGGTGCCTCGGCCTGCCGCAGCGGGACATCTTCCGGCTGTTCGGCCTGGAATTCGTCGTGGTGGGCCTGGCGGCATGCGCCTTCGGGGTCGGCGCCGGATTCGGCCTGCACTTCGTGCTGCTGCAGCTGCTGGCGGGCCTGCTGCACACGGTGCTGCCGATGCCGTCGCCGCTGCCGGCGCTGCAGGGGCTGGTGTGCGGCCTCGTCCTGCTGCTGGGGTTTGCGCTGCCGCCGCTCGAGCAGCTGCGGCATGTGCCGCCGCTGCACGTCCTGCGTCGCGAGATCGGACCGCCTGGCGCCGGCGCGGCGCTCGGCTACCTGGCAGGAGCGGCGGGCTTTGCCCTGCTGCTGCTGTGGGCGGCGGACGATCTCAAGATCGGCGCGCTGACCGCCGGCGGGTTCGCGCTCGGTGTGGCGCTGTTCGCGGCCGCGGCGCTCGGCCTGCTGCGGCTGCTCGAGCCGGTGCGGGCGCGCGCCGGCACGCGGATCGGCATGTCGTGGCGGTTCGCGCTGGCCGGGCTCGCGCGCAGGCGCGTCGCCACGGTGGTCCAGGTGGTCGCGCTCGCGGTCGGAATCATGGCCCTGCTGATCCTGGCGATGGCCCGCACCGACCTGATCGGGCAATGGCGTCAGCAGGCGCCGCCCGAGGCGCCAAACCGCTTCGTGATCAACATCCAGCCGGACCAGGCCGATGCGGTGACGGCTTACCTGCGCCAGGCCGGCATCCCGGATACCGCCCTGTGGCCGATGATCCGCGGCCGCCTGGTGGCGATCGACGGCCGCCCGATCGGGCCCGAGTCCTATGCCGACGAGCGCGCGCGCGGCCTGGTCGAGCGCGAATTCAACCTGTCGTACGCGAGCGAGCCGCCGTCGTACAACACGATCGTCGCCGGCAGCTGGTTCGCGCCCGGCGCGCAGGAGCTGTCGATCGAGGAGGGCATCGCGAAACGGCTCGGCATCCGGCTCGGCGATTCGCTGCGCTTCGACGTCGCGGGCGAACCGGTCGAGGCCCGCGTCACCAGCATGCGCAAGCTCAGCTGGGATTCGATGAAGGTCAATTTCTTCGTGATCATGTCGCCGCGCCTGCTGCGCGCGATGCCGCAGAGCTACATCACGTCGTTCTTCGTGCCGCCGGGCCGCGACCGGCTGACCGCCGACCTGGTGCGCGAGTTCCCGAACCTGACGGTGATCGACACCGAGGTCATGCTGCGCCAGGTGCGCGCGGTGCTCGATCAGGTGATCGCGGCGGTCCAGTTCCTGTTCGCGTTCACGCTCGCCGCGGGCGTGCTCGTGCTGTACGCGGCGCTCGCCGGATCGCACGACGAGCGCTCGCGCGAGGCCGGCCTGCTGCGCGCGCTGGGCGCCTCGCGCCAGCAACTGGCGCGCGCGCAGACCGCCGAAATGATCTGCCTGGGCGGCCTCGCCGGGCTGCTCGCCGCGATCGGTGCCGCCGCCGTGGGCTGGGCGCTGGCGCGCTACGCATTCGAGTTCGAGTTCGCGGCGCGGGCCTGGGTGTTCGTCGTCGGCGTCGCGGCCGGCGTGGCCTGCGCGCTGGCGGGCGGCTGGCTCGGGCTGCGCCGGATCCTGAACACCCCGCCGCTCGCCAGCCTGCGCGAGGCGCCGCTGCAATAGGCTTGCACCGAGTGGACACGACGATCCCGCCGACCTTCCTGACCTGGGTGCTGATCCTGGCGCCGGCGCTGGCCGCCGCCGCCGTCGTCGTGTGGTCGGTGCGCCGCGCCGGCGCGGTGCGGATGCTCGAGCGCATGCTGGCCGAGCTGCGCGCCGACAACGAGCGGCTCGAACGCGAGCTGCGGCGGGCGGTCGATTCGGCGGCGGGCCAATCGCGCCTGGAGACCGGCGCGCGCCTCGCACAGCTGCAATCCGAGCTCGGGTCGCGGCTCACGCAGACGACCGGCGTGCAGGCCGAACAGCTCGGCGCGTACGGGCGCACGATGCAGACGCAGCTGTCCGAACTGACCGCGGTCACGCAGCGCAACCTGTCGGAGGTCAGGCAGACGCTGGAGGCGCGCCTGCAATCGCTGCAGCAGGGCAACGAGGCACGGCTCGACCAGATGCGCGCGACGGTCGAGGAAAAGCTGCAGACGACGCTCGAGGCGAGGCTGGGCGAATCGTTCCGGCTGGTGTCCGAGCGCCTGGAGCAGGTGCACCAGGGGCTGGGCGAGATGCAGACCCTGGCTGCCGGCGTCGGCGACCTCAAGCGCGTGCTGGGCAACGTCAAGGTGCGCGGCATCTTCGGCGAAGTGCAGCTGGCGGCACTGCTGGAGCAGGTGCTGCTGCCCGACCAGTACGCGGCCAACGTCGCCGCCCGCCCGGGGTCGTCCGAGCGCGTCGACTTCGCGATCCGGCTCCCGGGCCGCGGCAACGGCGAACCTGTGTGGCTGCCGATCGACGCCAAGTTTCCGTCCGAGGACTACGAGCGCCTCCTTGCGGCGCAGGAGCGCGCCGAACCGGCCGCGGTCGACGAGGCCGCGCGCGCGCTCGAGGCGCGCATCAAGGCCGACGCGCGCGCCATCCGCGAGAAGTACCTGGAGCCGCCGCACACGACGGACTTCGCGATCCTGTTCCTGCCGTCGGAAGGGCTGTTCGCCGAGGTCCTGCGGCGGCCGGGCCTGGTCGAGATGCTGAACCGCGAGCGGCGCGTCGTCGTCGCAGGCCCGACGACGCTGTTCGCGATGCTCAACTCGCTGCAGATGGGATTCCGGACGCTTGCGATCGAGCAGCGCTCCGCCGAGGTGTGGAAACTGCTGGCGGCCGTCAAGACCGAGTTCGCGCGCTTCGGCGGGTGGCTGTCGCGCGTGCGAGAGCAGGTGCGCACGGTGTCCAACACGCTGGAGCACGCCGATGTGAGGACCCGCCAGATGGAGCGGGCGTTGAAGGGAGTCGAAGCGCTTCCGGCCGAGCAGGCCTCGCGCCTGCTGCCGCCGGGCCCGCGCGACGACACGGAAACATGAGGCGTGCGGTAAGGTGTCCGCAGGCGGATCGGAGCCGGCGCGCCCCCCGGCGCGCGGGCGGGCGATGAAGTTCGCGAGCGGGCAAAGGGTGACGTTGCGGCGCGCGGTGGCGAGCGACCGCCCGCACGCCTTTCGGTGGCTGACCGATTCGGACCTGACGCCACGCATGTTCGGCGCGCCGCTCTTCGGCGACTGCCCGGTGCCCGGTTCCGCGGGCTTCAGGGACCGCTTCTGCGCGCGTTACTTCGACGGCAGCCGTCCTTACGAGGGCCGCGGCGCGGTCATCGGGGCGGCCGGCGGCGACGTCGGCTTCCTCGCCTGGCACAGGATCGACCTGCTGCGCGACGTGGTCGAGCTGGATGTCTGGCTGGCGGCGGCCCGCCACTGCGGCCAGGGCATCGCCTCCGAAGCGATCGATCTCGCCTGCCTGTGGCTGCAGGGCGAGTACGGCGTCAACCGGTTCGTGATGCGGCCGTCGCGCCGCAACCTGCACGCGCTGCGCGCGCTGCGGCGCGCCGGTTTCCGCGAGACCGATCTCGATCCGGCGGCGGTCGAGCGCGATCTGGCGCTGCCGCCCGCCGGCTACCGCGACGCCTGCCTGCTGTTCCGGATCCTGCCGTTGCCGCTGGCGATGCCGGTGGAGGGGCACGGGAGGACGCTCGTATTCGTCGACAGCGAGTTCACCGACCTGGCCGAGCCGGCGCTTATCAGCCTGGGGGCGGTGACCGAAAGCGGCGCGACGTTCTATGCCGAGCTGGACGGCTGGGAAGCCGCCTCGTGCAGCCCGTTCGTCCGCGCCGTCGTGCTGCCGCTGCTCGGCGAATCGCCGCAGGCGCGGCCGGCCGCCGCAGCGGGATTTGGCAGCTGGCTCGAGCAGGTTGGCGGCCACCACCCACCCCTCATCGTCAGCGACTCCGGGTTCGACCGCTGGGCCCTGGCCGAACTGTTCGGCGACGAGAATCTGCCGCACGGGGCGCGCTGGCAGCGGGTGCCGATCGCCTACGAGGAACTCGACCGCGTGGCGCAGGAAATGCAGCTGCGCCGGCACCACGCGCTCGACGATGCGCTCGCGCTAAGGCGGGCCGTGCTCGGCGAGAAACCGGTCGAGCGCGCCCTCGAGCGCGCGCGGCGTCAGGATCGCGAGGCCGTCGCGGCGCGCGCGGGCGGCCAGCGCCAGTAGCGCGCGGTCGCGCGTGAGCATCAGCCGCGCGCGCGCGGCGTAGGCGAGATCGAGGAATTTCTGGTCGTGGGGGTCCGTACAGCGCCAGGGTGCCGCCGCCGGCGCCGTGAAGAGCTCCGCCAGCGCGTGCCAGCGCTGCAGCAGCGGCTGCGCCGGCGCCGCCGCGAAAGCCGGCCGCGCCAGCACGACGCGCAGCTCGGCGCAGGTCGCTGCGCTGCGTACCGCGCGCACGCGGCCGAGCTCGAGCGCAGCCGCGAGCGGCCGCGCGAGCGCATCGTCGAACACGAACAGGTCGAGCCAGACGTTGGTGTCGATCACGACCGCCGGCGGGGCCGGCGAGGGCGCCGGCCGCGGCGCGCCTGCGGCGTCGTCAGCGGGCAAGCGTGAATTCGATGCGGCGGTTGCGGAAACGGCCTTCTTCGCCCTGGTTCTCGGCAATCGGATGCGTGCCGCCGTAGCCCTGCGCGTGCAGCCGCTCAGGCGCCACGCCATGTGCGACCAGATACTCGACGACGGCGTCGGCCCGCGCCTGGGTCAGCGCCAGGTCCGCATCCGGATCGGCGCCCGCGTCGATGTGGGCCCCGACCTCGAGCCGGGTCGAGTCGGGCAACCCCGCGATCACGGCGGCGGCGCGCGCCAGGATCGGATCCGCATCGGCCGGCACGCGCGCGGCCGCAGGGGCGAAGTCGATCACCGGCAGGTTCAGCGCCTCGAGCACGTGCTCGATCGGCGCGTCGGGCGCGAGCGCGTCGAGCGCGGCCATCGCATGCCAGTTCGCGATCCGCGTCGCCGCCGTGGCATCGAACGCGGGCGCCTGCACGCCCGGCGGCGCCGCGGCAGGGTGTTGCGGCGCGCAGGCGTGCACGGTCAGCGCGCCGATGAACGCAAGGCAGATCAGCGGCAGCCAGCGTCCGGCGAAGCCCTCGAGACCGGTGTCCGCCGGCGCGGGGGAGGGCTGGCCGGTCATCGCGTCGGTCGCCACGTCAGGCCGCCAGCAGCTGCCGCAGCACGAACGGCAGGATGCCGCCGTGACGGTAGTAGTCGACCTCGATCGGCGTATCGATGCGCAGCGTCAGCGGCACCTCGCGGCGCGAGCCGTCGGGGCGGCGCATCACGAGCGTGACGTCCTGGCGCGGGCGGATCTCGCGCTCGAGGCCGAGCAGATCGAAGGTCTCGCTGCCGGCGATGCCGAGCGAGGCCGCGCTGTCGGCGCCCTTGAACTGCAGCGGCAGCACGCCCATCCCGACCAGGTTGCTGCGGTGGATCCGCTCGAAGCTGCGCGCGACGACGGCCCGCACGCCCAGCAGCTGGGTGCCCTTGGCAGCCCAGTCGCGCGAGGACCCGGTGCCGTACTCCTCGCCGCCGAACACGATCGTCGGCACGCCGTCGGCGATGTAGCGCATCGCGGCGTCGTAGATCGACATCTGTTCGCCGGACGGCTGGTGCAGCGTCACACCCCCCTCGACCCGGGAGCCGTCGGGCTTCGCCGGGACCATCAGGTTCTTGATTCGGACGTTGGCGAAGGTGCCGCGCATCATCACTTCATGGTTGCCCCGCCGCGCACCGTAGCTGTTGAAGTCGACCTTCGTCACGCCGTTTTCGATCAGCCAGCGCCCCGCCGGCGAGGTGTCCTTGATCGACCCGGCCGGGGAGATGTGGTCGGTGGTGATCGAGTCGCCGAAGACCGCCAGCACGCGCGCGCCGGCGACCGGCACGACGGGCGGGGACTGCATCGAGAAACCCGCGAAGAACGGAGGCTCGGCGATGTAGGTCGAGCGCGGCCAGTGGTAGGTCTCGCCGGCGCCGCCCTCGATCTTCTGCCACAGCTGGCCGGGTTCGGTCTTGACCTGGGCGTAGTTGGTGCGGAACACCTGGGAGCTCATCGCGAACTTCATCAGCGCATCGACTTCCTCGGCCGACGGCCAGAGATCGCCGATCCAGATGTCGCGCCCGTTGCGGCCCCTGCCGACCGGCTCGGTCATCAGGTCCCTGAGCACGGTGCCGGCGAGCGCGTACGCCACCACCAGCGGCGGCGAAGCGAGGAAATTGGCCCTCAGGTTCGGGTGGATGCGGGCCTCGAAATTGCGGTTTCCCGACAGCACCGCGGCGCAGACCAGGTCGTTCTTCGCGATCGCGTCGTTGATTTCCGGCGTCAGGTCGCCGGCGTTGCCGATGCAGGTCGTGCAGCCGTACGCGGCGACCGCGAACCCCAGCTGCTCGAGGTACGGCAGCAGCCCGGCACGCTGCAGGTAGTCCGTCACCACGCGCGAGCCGGGCGCAAGCGAGGTCTTGATGTGCGGCCGCACGGTCATGCCGGCCTCGACCGCCTTCTTCGCCAGCAGCCCCGCGGCCAGCAGCACGCTCGGATTGCTGGTATTGGTGCAGGAAGTGATCGCGGCGATCAGCACGTCGCCGTTGTGCAGCTCGAGCCCGCCCGCGGTCCTGAAGCCCTGCTGCAGCCGGGCGGCGGGCTGGTTGAAGCCGTTGTCGGCGACCGGCCGGGAGAACAGATCGGCGAAGGTCTTCGCGACGTTTCCGATCTCGATCCGGTCCTGCGGCCGCTTCGGCCCCGCCAGCGAGGGCGCCACCGTCGACAGGTCGAGCGTCAGCACCTTGCTGTAGTCGATCTGGCCCGCCTTCGGGACGCCGAACATCTGCTGCGCCTTGAAGTAGGCCTCGAACGCGTCGATCTCCTCGCGGGTGCGGCCCGTGCCCTCGAAGTATGCGAGCGTCTTCTCGTCGACCGGGAAGAACCCCATCGTCGCGCCGTACTCGGGCGCCATGTTGGCGATCGTCGCCCGGTCGGGCACCGACAGCGACGCGGTGCCGGCGCCGAAGAACTCGACGAACTTGCCGACCACCTTCTCCTTGCGCAGCATCTCGGTGATCGTCAGCACGAGGTCGGTCGCGGTCACGCCGCCGCGCAGCTTTCCCTTCAACTCGACGCCGACCACGTCCGGCGTCAGGAAATAGACCGGCTGCCCGAGCATCCCGGCCTCCGCCTCGATGCCGCCGACCCCCCAGCCGACCACACCGATGCCGTTGATCATCGTCGTGTGGCTGTCGGTGCCGACCAGCGTGTCCGGATAGACGATGCCGCCGCCGCGATGCACGCCACGGGCCAGGTACTCGAGGTTGACCTGGTGCACGATGCCGAAGCCCGGAGGCACGACGCCGAACGTCTTGAACGCCTGCATGCCCCACTTCATGAACTGGTAGCGCTCGCGGTTGCGCTGGAACTCGAGCTTCATGTTGAGGTCGAGCGCGTCGCGCGAGCCGAAGTGATCGACCATCACCGAATGGTCGACCACCAGGTCCACCGGCACCAGGGGCTCGATCACCTTCGGGTCGTGGCCGCTGCGCTCGGCCACGCCGCGCATCGCCGCCAGGTCGGCCAGCAGCGGAACGCCGGTGAAATCCTGCAGCACCACGCGCGCGACGATGAACGGGATCTCGTCGACCCGCTCCGCGTTCGGCCGCCAGGCCGCGAGACGGCGCACGTGCTCCTCGGTCACCTTCGCGCCGTCGACGTTGCGCAGCACGGATTCGAGCACGATCCGCAACGACAACGGCAGTCGCGACACCTTCCCGAGACCGGCGGCCTCGAGCGCCGGCAGGCTGTAGTACCTGCCGGATCCGGCCGCCCCGAGCTTCAGATCCTTCAGGCTGTCGAACGCATTGTGCTTGGTCATCTCGAGTTCCTCGGTCGAAGCTGCACGTCGTACACCACACCCTTGTCGTCGGTGCAGGTACCGCCGCCGCGGCCCCCTGCAACCCCGTAGAAATCGCAGCGCAGGCCGCTGCCGTCGGCGGCCTGCAGCAGCGCCTTGGCCGTCCCGCCGGCGGGCGAGTCGACGGTGACGATCGAGCTGTACGGCGTCCGGCGCCAGCCGCCGGTCGCCGTCACGTAGCCCGTCGCCACGTCGGGCGCCGTCATCACCCAGGTTCCGGAATAGGCGGTGTCGCCGATCGACACCGACACGCGGGCCTGCCAGTTGCCGATGTCGCTGGCGCTGCCGTAGTACAGCTTGCCGCTGTCGCGCGGCATCAGCGTGAGCTCGTAGTTCGCGGCGCAGCCGCCCAGCGCGGCCGCGATGCCCGCGACGAGCACGATCCGAAGCGATCTCATGGGTCCCTCCGTCCCGGACGCCGCGCCCCGCGGCTCCTGCCGGGCGGGCGCGCGCCGGTCATTCGACGACATCCCATTAGATCACCATCGTGCCGACAAATTCGCGGCATGGTTTCGCCGCTACGCGCGCCGGTCGATCGGCACGAACTTCAGGTTTTCCGGCCCGGTGTAGTTGGCGCTCGGCCGGATGATCTTGTTGTCGAGCCGCTGCTCTACGATGTGGGCGCTCCAGCCGCTGGTGCGGGAGATCACGAACAGCGGCGTGAACATCGCGGTCGGCACACCCATCATGTGGTAGGAGACCGCGCTGAACCAATCCAGGTTGGGGAACATCTTCTTGGCGTCCCACATCACCGCCTCGATGCGCTCTGCGACGTCGAACAGCCCGGTCGAGCCGGCCTGTTTCGACAGCGTGCGCGCGACCTCCTTGATCACCTTGTTGCGCGGATCGGCGATCGTGTAGACCGGGTGGCCGAAGCCGATGATGACCTGCCTTTCCTCGATCCGGCGCCTGATGTCCGCCTCGGCCTGGTCCGGCCCGTCGTAGCGCGACTGGATCTCGAACGCGGCCTCGTTGGCGCCGCCATGCTTAGGGCCGCGCAGCGCGCCGATCGCGCCGGCGATCGCGGAGTAGAAGTCCGAGCCGGTGCCGGCGATCACGCGCGCGGCGAAGGTCGAGGCGTTGAACTCGTGCTCGGCGTACAGGATCAGCGACGTGTGCATGGCGCGCACCCACGGCGCGCCTGGCGGCACGCCGTGCAGCAGGTGCAGGAAATGCCCGCCGATCGAATCGTCGTCGGTCTCGACCTCGATGCGCCGGCCGTTGTGGCTGTAGTGGTACCAGTACAGGAGCATGGAGCCGAACGACGCCATCAGCCGGTCGGCGATGTCCCGGGCCGAGGCCGTGTCGTGGCCGTCCTTTTCCGGCAGGACGCAGCCGAGCCCCGAAGCGCCGGTGCGCATCACGTCCATCGGGTGGGTCGAGGCCGGAAGCCATTCGAGCGCCGCCTTCAGGTTGGCCGGCAGGCCGCGCAGGCGATGCAGCTTGCGCTTGTACGCGGCCAGTTCGGCCCGCGTCGGCAGCTTCTCGTGCACGAGCAGGTGGGCGATCTCCTCGAACTCGCACTGCTCGGCGACGTCGAGGATGTCGTAGCCGCGGTAATGCAGGTCGTTGCCGGTGCGCCCGACCGTGCACAGGGCCGTATTGCCGGCCACCACCCCGGACAGGGCGACCGACTTCTTCGCCCTGGGTGCCGCTTGGCCCGCGTTGACGGCTTCGGTCATGGTCCCCTCCGCTTCTTCGACCTTTGGTTGCCGGCGCCCGGCGAGCCCGGGGCGCCCGGTCGCGGCCTCGCCTCAGCCGAGCAGGTGCGCGACCGCGTCCTTCTCCTCGCTCAACTCGCGCAGCGTCTTGTCGATGCAGGCGCGCGAAAAGTCGTCGATCGGCAGGTCCCTGACCATCTGGTAGTCGCCGGGCGTGCACACCACCGGAAAACCGAACATCGTGTCGGCCGGGATCCCGTAGGAGCCGTCCGAAGGGATCCCCATCGTGGTCCAGGCGCCGCCGGTTCCGCGGACCCAGTCGCGCACGTGGTCGATCGCCGCGTTGGCGGCGGACGCGGCCGAGGACAGGCCGCGCGCCTCGATGATGGCTGCGCCGCGCTTGCCGATCGTCGGCAGGTAGGTGTTGCGGTTCCAGTCCTCGTCGTTGATCAGCTGCTTCACCGACTGCCCGCCGACCGTCGCGAAACGGTAGTCGGCGTACATGGTCGGCGAGTGATTGCCCCAGACGCACATCTTCTCGATGCTCTGGACGGGCTTGCCCAGCCGGGCCGCGACCTGCGACAGCGCCCGGTTATGGTCCAGACGCATCATCGAGGTGAACTGGCGCTTGGGCAGGTCGGGCGCCGACTTCATCGCGATATACGCGTTGGTGTTGGCCGGATTGCCGACCACCAGGACCTTGACGCGGCGGCTGGCGGCCTGGTTGAGCGCCCGCCCCTGGGCGGTGAATATCTGCGCGTTGGCGGCGAGCAGATCCTTGCGTTCCATGCCCGGACCGCGCGGGCGCGCGCCGACCAGCAGGGCGATCTCCGCGTCGCGGAAGGCGCCGTTGGGGTCGCTGTACGCCTGCATCGACGCCAGCAGCGGGAAGGCGCAGTCGTCGAGCTCCATCATCACGCCCTTGAGCGCCTTTTGCGCCTTCTCGTCGGGGATTTCGAGCAGGTGCAGCGACACGGGCTGATCGGCCCCGAGCATCTCGCCGGCGGCGATCCGGAACAGCAGGGAATAGCCGATCTGACCCGCGGCGCCGGTGACGGCGACGCGGACGGGGGGCTTGGTCATGGAATTTCTCCCAGTGGGGACGTGGTCCAATGCCGGAGGGCGGGGGTTGGACACCTGCGGTACCGGTTGCAGGAACCCTCGGTGCGCGAAAAGTTTAGCCCGCCGCGGTGGCTCTTCAGTATACGTCAACTCTTATATAAGACATAAGAATCTGTTGCGCGGCATCCCGAGTTCTGGTCAACTAGCGTGATGATCGCCGGCACGGTCCGCGCCGCCGCCCCGCCCGCACGCGCGAAGCGCTCGGCGGTGTTTTCCCCTTTGTACCAGCAAATCAAGCACTTGCTGGTCGAAAGCCTGCGCCGTGGCGAGTGGAAGCCGGGCGCGATGATCCCCAGCGAGATCGAGCTGGCGGCGCGTTTCCAGGTCAGCCAGGGCACGGTGCGCAAGGCGATCGACGATCTGGCGGCCGAGAACCTCGTCGTGCGGCGCCAGGGCAAGGGCACGTTCGTCGCCACCCACCACGAGCCGCGCGCGCAGTTCCGGTTCCTGCGCCTGCGGCCCGACCAGGGCGAGCCCGTGCCGGCCGCAAGCACTTTCCTGGAATGCAGGCGCCTGCGTGCGGCCACCGAGGTCGCGGCGAAACTGGCGCTGAAGCTCGGCGACCCGGTGGTGTTCGTGCGGCGGGTGCTCGCCTTCGACCGCGCGCCGCTGGTGCTCGACGACATATGGCTGCCGGGGCGCCTGTTCCGGGGCCTCACCTTCGAGCGCCTGGCGCAGTACCACGGTCCGCTCTATGGCCTGTTCGAATCCGAATTCGGCGTGCGAATGATCCGCGCGGAGGAGGAGCTGCGCGCGGTGGCGGCCGACGCGCGCAGCGCTGCGCTGCTCGAGGTCGCCGCGGGTGCGCCGCTGCTGCTGGTCGAGCGCGTTTCGTTCACCTACGGCGAGCGCCCCGTCGAGCTGCGGCGCGGCCTGTGCGTGACGCTCGATCATCATTATCACAATACCTTGACCTAAGTCGTCCGATACAGTGTTCTCGCCGCGCCTGGAATTGCGTCAGAATATTGCGTTGCGATAATCCGTCCGCCGAACGCCGGGTCGCATGTCCGTCCCGGAGCCCTCCAACCACGCAGCGGTGACGAAAGAGAACTCGACAATGACCGCGACCCCTGCCGGCCCGCGCGCGCGACCGGTGATCCGCAACATCCATATCACGGACCTCGTGCGCTACAAGCTGCCGGTGCCGGGAATGGTGTCGATCATGCACCGCGTCAGCGGCGCCCTGATGTTCCTGCTGCTGCCTTTCGTGCTGTGGCTGTTCGACCTGAGCCTGACGTCGGAGGCCACTTACGCGCGCCTGCAACGTTTCGCCTCCAACTGGTTCGTCCGCCTGATGCTGCTCGCGCTCGGCTGGGCGCTGCTGCACCACCTGTGCGCAGGCGTGCGGCACGTCCTGATGGACCTGGAGCTCGGGGTGGACCTGCGGGCCGCGCGCCGCAACGCCTGGGTCGTATACGCGGTGAGCCTGCCGCTGACGCTGCTGCTCGCGCTGGCGCTGTTCGGCGCGATCTGAGGAGGGAAGGCGATGGGCATCGGAACGAAGCGCCTGGTGGTCGGCGCGCACTACGGCATGCGCGACTGGCTGGTGCAGCGCATGACCGCCGTCATCCTCGCGCTTTTCACGGTCCTGCTGGCCGTGCGCCTCGCGCTGGCCGGCTCGCTGGATTACGACACCTGGGCCGGCCTGTTCGTGCCCGTCCCGATGAAGGTGGCGACGCTGCTGGCCGTGGTGGCGCTGGCGTGGCACGCCTGGATCGGCATGCGCGACATCTGGATGGACTACGTGCGCGTCACCGGCCTGCGGCTGCTGCTGCAGGTGGCGACGGTCGTGTGGCTCATCGCCTGCGCGTTCTGGTCGGCGCAGATCCTCTGGAGAGTCTGAGCCATGGCCATCGCACGTCGTCGTTTCGACGCGGTCATCGTCGGCGCGGGCGGCGCCGGGATGCGCTGTTCGCTGCAGCTCGCGCGCGCCGGCCTGAGCGTGGCGGTGCTGTCGAAGGTGTTTCCGACCCGCTCGCACACGGTGGCGGCGCAGGGCGGCATCGGCGCATCGCTCGGCAACATGACCGAGGACCAGTGGCTGTGGCACATGTTCGACACGGTCAAGGGCTCGGACTACCTCGGCGACCAGGACGCGATCGAGTTCATGTGCCGCGAGGCGCCCAACGTGGTCTACGAACTCGAGCACTTCGGCATGCCGTTCGACCGCAATCCCGACGGCACGATCTACCAGCGCCCGTTCGGCGGCCATTCGGCCAACTTCGGCGAGAAGCCGGTCCCGCGTGCCTGCGCCGCCGCCGACCGCACCGGGCATGCGCTGCTGCACACGCTGTACCAGCGCAACGTCGCCGCGCGCACGCAGTTCTTCGTCGAGGTGATGGCGATCGACCTCGTGCGCGACGCCGGGGGCGAATGCGTCGGCGTGGTCGCGCTGGAGATGGAAACCGGCGAGCCGCTGCTGTTCGAGTCGCGGGTCACCGTGCTGGCGACCGGCGGCGCGGGGCGCATCTTCGCCGCCTCGACCAACGCCTACATCAATACCGGCGACGGTCTGGGCATGGCCGCCCGCGCCGGCGTGCCGCTGGAGGACATGGAATTCTGGCAGTTCCATCCGACCGGAGTGGCCGGCGCGGGGGTCCTCATCACCGAAGGCGTGCGCGGCGAGGGCGGGATCCTTCTGAATGCCAACGGCGAGCGCTTCATGGAGCGCTATGCGCCGACGCTGAAGGATCTTGCGCCGCGCGACTTCGTGTCGCGCTCGATGGACCGGGAGATCAAGGAGGGGCGGGGCTGCGGCCCCGACAAGGATCACGTGCTGCTCAAGCTCGACCATCTGGGCGCCGACACGATCCTCAAGCGGCTGCCGTCGATCCGCGAGATCTCGATCAAGTTCGCCAACGTCGACCCGATCCGCGACCCGATCCCGGTCGTTCCCACGATCCACTACCAGATGGGCGGCGTCCCGGCCAACTACCACGGACAGGTCGTCGCGCCGAAGGCGGGCGACCCCAACGCCGTCGTCGGCGGCCTGTACGCGATCGGCGAGTGCGCCTGCGTGTCGGTGCACGGCGCCAACCGGCTCGGCACCAACTCCCTGCTCGACCTGGTCGTGTTCGGGCGCGCCGCCGGCGACCACATCGTCGCGGAGCTGGCGCGCGACAGGACTCCCAGGCCCGTGCCGCCCGGCGCCGCCGAGCCGGCGCTGGCGCGCCTGGTCGCGCTCGAGGCGCGCACCGGCGGCGAGCGCACCCAGGACGTGGCGAACGACATCCGGCGCACCATGCAGGCGCATTGCGGCGTGTTCCGCACCGGCGGCCTGCTGACCGAGGGCGTGTCCCGGATCATGGAGCTCGAACAGCGCGTCAAGCGCGTCGCACTGTCGGACAAGTCGAGGGTCTTCAACACCGCGCGCGTCGAGGCGCTCGAGCTCGACAACCTGATCGAGACCGCGAAGGCGAGCATCGTGTCCGCGCAGGCGCGCACGGAGAGCCGCGGCGCGCATGCGCGCGACGATTTCCCCGAGCGCGACGACGCGAACTGGATGAAGCACACGCTCTGGTACGCCGACGGCAACCGGCTCGCCTACAAGCCGGTCAACCTGAAGCCGCTGTCGGTGGCGACGTTCGAGCCGAAGAAGCGGACGTTCTGAAAGGAAGGATGGTCGGATGAGCGCGACGAGTTCTCCCGAACGCAGCGCGGCGGGCGCAGGCCAGGGCACGCTCCGCTTCGAGATCTACCGCTACGACCCGGACCGCGACGAGCGCCCCCGGATGCAGGCGGTCGAGGTCGGGCTGCAGCCGACCGACAAGATGCTGCTCGACGCGCTGATGCGGATCAAGGCCGAGGTCGACGACAGCCTGTCGTTCCGGCGTTCGTGCCGCGAGGGCGTCTGCGGCTCGGATGCCATGAACATCAACGGCCGCAACGGCCTGGCCTGCATCACGAACCTGCGCGAGCTGGCGCAGCCGATCGTGCTGCGGCCCCTGCCGGGCCTGCCCGTGGTGCGCGACCTGATCGTCGACATGACCCATTTCTTCAACCAGTACCACTCGATCAAGCCCTACCTGATCAACGACACGCCGCCGCCGGAAAAGGAGCGGCTGCAGTCGCCCGCCGAGCGCGAGGAGCTCAACGGCCTGTACGAGTGCATCCTGTGCGCGTGCTGCTCGACCTCCTGCCCGAGCTTCTGGTGGAATCCGGACAAGTTCGTCGGCCCCGCCGGCCTGCTGCAGGCGTACCGCTTCATCGCCGACAGCCGCGATCAGGCCACCGGCGAGCGGCTGGACGACCTGACCGACCCGTACCGCCTGTTCCGCTGCCGTTCGATCATGAACTGCGTCGACGTCTGCCCGAAGTCGCTCAACCCGACCGAGGCGATCGGGAAGATCAAGGAACTGATGGTGCGCAGGAGCGTGTGAGCGCCGTGACGGCATCGATCCGTAGCGGGGCGCACGAGGACGCCGCGGACGCCCCCGCGGACGCCCCATCCGACGCCGCGCCGGCGGGCGCGCTGTCCGACGTCGAGCGGCGGCGCCTGCGCTGGCGCGCGCGGCGCGGAATGCTGGAAAATGACCTGCTGGTCGGGCGCCTGTTCGACCGCTACGGCAGCCGGCTCGATGCACGGCTGGCCGACGGCCTCGCGCGCCTGCTCGAGCTGCCCGACGGCGAGCTGCTCGACCTCGCGCTCTGCCGCAGCGAGCCCGAGGGCGAACTCGACCTGCCGCAGGTACGGGAGTTGCTTGCTCTTCTTCGTTCGACCTGATCCGTGTCCGCTCTTCCGAAGGCGAGGAACCCGAAATGGCGCTGACCCCCTCGAAGCACAAAGCCACGCTGAGCTTCAGCGACGGCACGCCGGCGCTCGAGCTGCCGCTGTACCAGGGCACGATCGGGCCGGACGTGATCGACATCCGGGCGCTGTACGCGAAGACCGGCAAGTTCACCTACGACCCGGGGTTCCTGTCGACCGCGTCGTGCAACTCGACCATCACGTTCATCGACGGCGACAAGGGCGAGCTGCTGTATCGCGGCTACCCGATCGAGCAGCTGGCGACGAAGTGCGATTTCCTCGAGGTCTGCCACCTCATCCTGTACGGCGACCTGCCCGACGCGGCCCAGCGCAAGACCTTCGTCGATCTCGTGATGCACCACACGATGGCGCACGAGCAGATGCAGTTCTTCCTGCGCGGGTTCCGGCGCGACGCCCACCCGATGGCGGTGATGACCGGCCTCGTGGGCGCGCTGTCGGCGTTCTATCCGGATTCGATGAACCTCAACGATCCGCACCAGCGCGACATCTCGGCGATCAGGCTGATCGCGAAGATGCCCACGCTGGTCGCAATGGCCTACAAGTACACGGTCGGGCAGCCGTACATGTATCCGCGCAACGAGCTGTCGTACGCGGGCAACTTCATGCGCATGATGTTCGCGACGCCCTGCGAGGACTACAAGATCAACGACGTGCTGGTGCGCGCGCTGGACCGGATCTTCACCCTGCACGCCGACCACGAGCAGAACGCCTCGACGTCGACGGTGCGGATGTGCGCCTCGTCGGGCACCAACCCGTTCGCCGCGATCGCGGCCGGGGTGGCCTGCCTGTGGGGACCCGCGCACGGCGGCGCCAACGAGGCGGCGCTCAACATGCTGTACGAGATCCAGTCGCAGGGGGGAGTGGCCAGGATCGGCGAGTTCATCGCCAAGGCCAAGGACAAGAACTCCAACGTGCGCCTGATGGGATTCGGGCACCGCGTGTACAAGAACTACGACCCGCGCGCCCGCCTGATGCGCGAGACCTGCCACGAGGTGCTCGACGAGCTCGGGCTGCACGACGATCCCCTGTTCAAGCTCGCGATGGCGCTGGAGAAGATCGCCCTCGAGGACGACTACTTCGTCAGCCGCAAGCTGTACCCGAACGTCGATTTCTACTCGGGCATCGTGCAGAAGGCGATCGGGATCCCGGTGTCGCTCTTCACGGCCATTTTCGCGCTCGCGCGCACGGTCGGCTGGATCGCGCAGTTGAACGAGATGATCTCCGACCCGGAATACAAGATCGGCCGGCCGCGCCAGCTGTACAGCGGGTCGATCAAGCGCGACGTCAAGCCGCTCGATCAGCGCTGACGGCTCTGCGGCGCCCGCAGCGGGCGTTTGCGATGGCGCGGGAAGCCGCCCCACTTCGCCCGCCAAATTGCCCGCGGGCTCGCGATGGTCTTTAGATCGACAGGGTCGCGGTGCTAACATCCCCGCCCTTGCACGAGCGGTGCGCGACCCCATTTATTGCACCGTGAAATGATGCAGCTCGAGGCGCTGGAATCCGGAGCCTCGAGGCTCGAGAAGCCCCGCACGACGGCGCGGCTCGCGCGATTCTGACGAGAAACTCGTTCGAAAGGACTGCAGGCATGATGCGGAAGTTCCAGGTCAATTCGTACCTGTTCGGCGGCAATGCGCCGTACGTCGAGGAGCTGTACGAGAGCTACCTCGACAACCCGGGCTCGGTGCCCGACAAATGGCGCGCCTACTTCGACCAGATGCAGCTGGTCCCGGCCGCCGACGGCAGCTCGACCACGCCCGACGTCGCGCACGCGCCGATCGTCGAATCGATGGCGCTGCGCGCCAAAACGGGGACGCTGCGGCCGCAGGTCGCGCCGACCGACCTGTCGGTGGCGCGCAAGCAGGTGCACGTCCAGTCGATCATCGCGGCCTACCGCTTCCTCGGCTGCCGCTGGGCGGAACTCGATCCGCTCAAGCGCCAGGAGCGGCCCTCGATCCCGGAGCTCGAGCCGGCGTTCTACGACCTGACCGAGGCCGACATGGACATCGTGTTCTCGGCGGCCAACACCTATTTCGGCGCCGAGCAGATGACGCTTCGCGAGCTGGTCGGCGCGGCGCGCCAGACCTATTGCGGGACGATCGGCGCGGAATACATGTACATCGGCGACCCGGCGCAAAAGCGCTGGATGCAGCAGCGGCTCGAATCGATCCGCTCC
>CAZEIW010000047.1:0-24395 GCA_964512305.1 uncultured Burkholderiaceae bacterium
ACGCGCGCCACGCGGCCGACTGGGAACGCATCGATCTGTGCGGATCCCTGCTGTGCGTGCAGCGCGCCGAGGGGCCGCGGATCGTGAGCTGGCAGTTTCCGGCCGCGCGGGCCCGGGTGGAGATCGAAGCCGGCGGGCTGCATGTCTACGTCGGTTGCACCGAGGCCAAGGTCGAGATCGGCCGCCTGGTGCTCGAACCCAACCGGCTGCGCCTGGCGTACGAATTGCGCCGCGCACTCGGCGCGGCCAGGAACGGCAGCCGCGGCTGAGGCCGCGCCGACCCCGATGCCGAATCCCACCGATCGCCAGCGAGCCCGCCGTCCGATGCGACGGCGGATCGCCGCGCGCGCCCCGGTCGGGCTGCTGGCGGGCGCCGCCGGCCCGGCGCTGGCCGAGGTCGCCCGCTACAACTTCCAGCCGCCGGTGACCGAGATCGGACGCCAGATCTACTGGCTGCACATGATGATGCTCGGCATCTGCGCGGTGATCTTCGTGCTCGTGTTCGGCGTGATGTTCTATTCGATCTACGCGCACCGCCGCTCGCGCGGCCACCAGGCGGCCGCTTTTCACGAGAGCGCGCGCGTCGAGATCGCGTGGACCGCGGTCCCATTCGTGATCATCGTGCTGATGTCGGCGATGGCGACCAAGACCGTGGTCGCGATGAAGGACACGACCGGCGCCGACCTGACGATCAAGGCGACCGGCTACCAGTGGAAGTGGGGCTACGACTACCTGAAGGGCGAGGGCGAAGGCATCTCGCTGCTGTCGACGATCGCGACCCCGGTCAGCCAGATCGAGGACCGCGCGCCCAAGTCCCAGGAGTATCTGCTCGAAGTCGACCACGACCTGGTCGTTCCCGTCGGCAGGAAGGTGCGCGTGATCACGACGGCGGACGACGTGATCCATTCCTGGGGCGTCCCGGCCTTCGGGGTCAAGCAGGACGCGATCCCGGGCTTCGTGCGCGATACGTGGTTCCGCGCCGACGAGGTCGGCGTCTACCGCGGCCAGTGCTACGAGCTGTGCGGCCGCAACCACACGTTCATGCCGATCGTGGTGAGCGTCCTGTCGCAACCCGACTACACCGCGTGGGTCGCGAAGCAGCTCAAGTCGGCGGCGACCGGGCAGGACGCCGGCCGGACCTGGACCCTGGACGAGCTGGTCGCGCGCGGCGCGACCGTGTACGCCGCCAACTGCCAGGTGTGCCACCAGCCGAACGGCAAGGGCCTGCCGGGCACCTTCCCCGCGCTCGACGGCAGCAAGGTCGTGAACGGGCCGGTGCAGGACCAGCTGCACCTGGTGCTGAACGGCAAGAACGTGATGCCGGCGTGGAAGGCGGTTCTCGACGATGCCGACCTTGCCGCCGTGATCACGTTCACCCGCAACCACTGGGGCAATCATACGGGCGAGGCGATCCAGCCTCTCGAGGTCAAGCAGGGGCGGCAGTGACAGCCGGGCCGTCGGGGAAACGCAGATGAGCGCAATCACGCCGGAAGAGCTGTCGGGCGCCGGACACCGCGCCGGGCACGAGCACGCGCACGAGCATCCGCACGGGTGGCGGCGGTGGCTGTTCGCGACGAACCACAAGGACATCGGGACGATGTACCTGACGTTCAGCGCGACGATGTTCTTCGCCGGCGGCGTGCTGGCGCTGTGCATACGCGCCGAGCTGTTCCGGCCCGGGCTGCAGATCTTCCAGCCGGAGGTGTTCAACCAGCTCACGTCGATGCACGGGCTGGTGATGATCTTCGGCGCGATCATGCCGGCGCTGGTCGGGTTCGCGAACTGGCTGATCCCGATGCAGATCGGCGCGCCCGACATGGCGTTCGCGCGCCTCAACAACTTCAGCTTCTGGCTGCTGCCGCCCGCCGCGCTGTTGCTGATGGGGTCCTTCCTCGCGCCCGGCGGCGCGCCCGCCACCGGCTGGACGATGTACGCGCCGCTGACCGTCCAGATGGGCCCCGGCATGGACATGACGATCTTCGCGGTCCATCTGCTGGGCGCAAGCTCGATCATGGGGTCGATCAACATCATCACGACCATCCTGAACATGCGCGCGCCCGGCATGACGCTGATGAAGATGCCGATGTTCTGCTGGACCTGGCTGATCACCGCGTACCTGCTGATCGTGATCATGCCGGTGCTGGCGGGCGCCGTGACGATGACGCTGACCGACCGCCACTTCGGCACGAGCTTCTTCAACGCCGCCGGCGGCGGCGACCCGGTGATGTACCAGCACGTGTTCTGGTTCTTCGGCCACCCGGAGGTGTACGTGATGATCCTGCCGGCGTTCGGGATCATCTCGCACGTGGTGCCGGCGTTCTCGCGCAAGCCGCTGTTCGGCTACTCGTCGATGGTGTACGCGACCGCGTCGATCGCGGTGCTGTCGTTCATGGTCTGGGCGCACCACATGTTCACCGTCGGCATGCCGGTGACGGGGCAGCTGTTCTACATGTACGCGACCATGCTGATCGGCGTGCCGACGGGGGTCAAGGTCTTCAACTGGCTGGCGACGATGTGGAAGGGCTCCCTGACCTTCGAGACCCCGATGCTGTTCGCGGTCGGGTTCATCTTCGTGTTCACGATGGGAGGGTTCACGGGGCTGATCCTGGCGATGGTGCCGATCGACATCCAGCTGCACCAGACCTATTACGTGGTCGCGCACTTCCACTACGTGCTGGTGGCCGGGTCGCTGTTCGCCCTGTTCGCGGGCACCTATTTCTGGCTGCCGAAGTGGACCGGCCACATGTACGACGAGCGGCTGGGCAAATGGCACTTCTGGCTGACGCTGATCTTCTTCAACGTCACGTTCTTCCCGATGCACTTCCTGGGGCTCGCCGGCATGCCCCGTCGCACCGCCGACTACGCGGTCCAGTTCACCGACTTCAACATGATCGCGTCGATAGGGGCGTTCGGCTTCGGCCTTTCGCAGCTGCTGCTGGTCGTCGCCGTGATCAAGTGCATCCGCGGCGGCCGCGCGGTGGGCGCCAACCCCTGGCAGTCGATCGACGGCGGCCTCGAGTGGACGCTGCCGTCCCCGCCGCCTTTCCACACTTTCGAGACGCCCCCGGTGCTGCAGGACGCTTCCCGATGAACACGCAGACCGAGGCCGCCGGCGGGGCGGCGGCGCGCGAGGCGGAGTCGGCGCGGCGCAAGCTGAGGACCGCGATGCTCCACCTGACGATCGCGCTTGCGGTGTTCGCCGGCACGATCGCCGCGCGCTGGGTGTTCCGCCACTGAGCCGCGGCCGGGGCCACCGAGCAATGACCGGACGAGGCGACTTCCTCCGCCGCATCAACCGCAGGCTGTGCTCGAAGCTGGCGGTGGCGGCGCTGCTGATGTTCGGATTCGGATGGGCGCTCGTGCCGCTGTACCGGAGCATCTGCGAGATCACCGGCCTCAACGTGCTGACCGCGGCCGATCCGCGCGCGGCCGAGCTCGCGCGCAACACGCAGGTCGATCGGTCCCGCACGGTCCTGGTCGATTTCGACGCCAACCGGCAGGGGCCGTGGCGTTTCCGGCCCGAACGCCGGTCGGTCGAGGTTCATCCGGGCGAGCTGGTGCGGGTCGACTACGAGATCGCCAACCTCGAGGCGCGCGCGACCGCGGGCCAGGCGATCCCGAGCTACGCGCCGGCCGTGTCGGGGCGCTACCTGCACAAGGTCGAGTGCTTCTGCTTCAGGCAGCAGGAGCTGCGCGCGGGCGAGACGCGGCATTTCCCGGTCGTCTTCTTCGTCGATCCGAAGCTGCCGGCCGACATCGACGAGATACTGCTGTCGTACACGTTCTTCGAGATCCCGGGCGGCGCGCGGAGCGAAGCTTCGCCGGCGTCGGGAGGGGGTAGGGGTACATGACGCGCCGCTCGCAACCCGGCTCACGCCTGCGCGGCGCGGCCGTGCCCGTCCGCCGTGAAGGGACATGGATCATGGAGATGACCGGCACCAGCGGCGAAATCGGCGGCGGCATCGCGGGCGAACCGCACTACTTCATCCCGCGGCCGTCGAACTGGCCGATGGTCGGGATGATCTCGATGGCGCTCACGATGTCCGGCGCCGCGCTGGTGGTCAACCGCACCGCCGTCGGCTACCTGCCGCTGGGCCTGGGCTTCGCGGCGCTGGCGTACATGATGGCGGGCTGGTTCGGCGACGTGATCGGCGAGTCGGAGGCCGGCACCTATAACCGGAAGGTCGACGGCTCGTTCCGCTTCGGCATGGCCTGGTTCATCCTGTCCGAGGTCATGTTCTTCGCGTCGTTCTTCGGCGCGCTGTTCTACACGCGCGTGATCTCGATGCCGATGCTGGGCGACTTCGATCACAAGCTGTTGTGGCCCGACTACAGCCCGGACTGGCCCAACACCGGACCCGCCGGAACGATCGAGCCGTTCACGAAGATCGACCCCTGGCCGATCCCGACCATCAACACGGCCCTGCTGGTGAGCTCGGCGGTCTGGCTCACCTTCGCGCACCACGGGCTGCGCGCCGACCGCCGCCTCAAGGCGATGTTCTGGCTCGCCATGACGCTGCTCTTCGGCGCGAGTTTCGTCGGGCTCCAGGCCTACGAGTACGGCCACGCGTACCGGGAACTGAACCTGACGCTGGGGTCCGGGATCTTCGGCTCGACCTTCTTCATGCTGACCGGATTCCACGGCCTGCACGTGACGATCGGGGCGATCATGCTCGCGGTCATCCTGGCGAGGATCGTCCGCGGCCATTTCCGGCCGGACCACCACTTCGCGTTCGAGGCGGCGGCCTGGTACTGGCACTTCGTCGACGTGGTCTGGATCGG
This sequence comes from uncultured Burkholderiaceae bacterium, assembly GCA_964512305.1. Classification (GTDB taxonomy): domain Bacteria; phylum Pseudomonadota; class Gammaproteobacteria; order Burkholderiales; family Burkholderiaceae_F; genus CAZEIW01. The sequence goes on from CAZEIW010000047.1 coordinate 4,783, forward strand.
CCTGTATATCGTCGTCTACTGGCTTTAGCCCGGCCCCTGGCCGGCGGTCCCCGGACGTCGGTGGCCGTCGGGCCCCGCTCAGCCGCCCAGCGACGCTCCGACGCCGAGGCCGCTCTCGGCGCACAGCTGCGGCGCCGGCAGCTTCTTGCCGTCGTCGAGCTTCAAGCGGAACACCTCGATCTCGCCGCCCTGCGCCGCGATGCGGATGCTCTCCGTCCCGATCTCGGTCACGGCGCCGACGGCGCCCCTGACGTCGCGCAGCCGGCGGGCGGGATGCTTGCGCGTGTCGAACAGCTGCAGCCTGCGGCCGGCGAACGTCGTCCAGGCGCCCGGCGCCGGGTCGCAGCCCCGGACGAGGTTGTAGACGAGATCGACGTGGCTGTGCCAGTTGATGCGCGCCTCGGCGGCGCGGCACCAGCCCTCGTAGCTGGCCTGCGACCCGTCCTGCTCCGTCTCGTTCGCGCGGCCCGAGACCACCAGATCCGCCGCCTCGAGCAGCGCCTGGACGCCGAGCGGGAACAGGCGGTCGAAATACACGCTGCCCACGGTGTCGTCGGGCAAAATGGCGGTGGTCTTCTGCAGCACCACGGGCCCCTCGTCCAGGCCGTCGGTCGGGCGGAAGACGCTCAACCCGGTCTGCGTGTCGCCGCGGATAATGGGCCAGTTGATCGAGCTCGGGCCGCGGTAGCGCGGCAGCAGCGAGGGGTGGTACTGGATCGTGCCGTGCCGCGGGATCGCGACCAGCGTCTGCGGCACGAACTGAAGCACGTACGCCATGATCCCGATGTCGGCGTCGACCGACCGCATCGCCTGCGCCGCGTCGTCGCTCTTCAGGGAGGGCAGCTGCAGCACCCGCAGCTGCTTCTGCTGCGCCGCCAGCCGCAGCGGATCGGGCCTGGCGCCGGCGCGCTCGGGCGCGCAGAAGACCGCGGCGACCTCGTCGCCGCGCGCCAGGAAGGCCTCCAGGACGGCCTTGCCGAAGTCCTGCTGGCCGATCAGCGCGATTCGCATCAAGTGCGGTGGATCTTGAGGCGCTTGCCCTCGGCGTCGACTTCCTCGAGCACGACGTCGTATTTCCAGAGCTGCTTGACGTAGCCGATCACGGTCTCGGCGTTCTCGGCGTCGAGCATGCGGCCGCTCTCGACGCGGTGCTGCAGCAGCAGCGCGCGCTCCGCCTCGTCGCTGCTGCGGGCGACGACCAGGCTCGGTATGTGCGCCTCGGGCCGGTATTGCGCGGCGAGCGCCTGGCGCAGGCGGGTGTAGCCGCCCTCGTTGTGGATCGCGGTCACGTGATAGTGCTCGCGGTCGTCCTCGCCGTCGTGCAGCAGGAACAGCCGCATGTCGCGCATGACCTTCGGCGACAGGTACTGCTCGATGAGGCTGTCGTCCTTGAAATTGGCCATCGCGAACAGGATCGCCTCCTGCCACGGCGAGCCCGCGAGCTGCGGGAACCACTGCCGGTCCTCGTCGGTCGGCTGCTCGCAGACGCGCCGGATGTCGCGATACATCGCGAAGCCCAGCGCGTACGGGTTGATGCCGCGGTAGCCGCGCGAGTCGAACGGCTGCTGCCCGACGACGTCGCCGTGGTTGGCGAGCCACTCCAGCATGAAGCCGTCGTCGACCTCGCCGGCGTCGTACAGCTCGTTGAGCAGCGTGTAGTGCCAGAACGTGGCGGCGCCCTCGTTGGCCACCTTGGTCAGCCGCTGCGGGTAGAAGTACTGGGCCACCTTGCGCACGATCCGCACCAGCTCGCGCTGCCACGGTGCGAGCTTGGGCGCCCGCTTCTCGATGAAATAGAGCAGGTTCTCCTGCGGTTCGAATGCCGGCGTGCTCTCGATCGCGACCTGGTCGCGCTCGCGCATGTGCAGGTGGGCGTAGTCGGGGTTGTAGTGCTTCTCGGCGAACTTCAGGCGTTCGCTCTGGCGCTCGCGCTCGCGCTTGACCGACAGGCGCGACGGGCGCGTGTACAGGTCGACGCCGTACGGGGCGAGCGCGTGGCAGCAGTCGAGCAGCGTCTCGACCTCGCGCCATCCGTACTGCTCCTCGCACTCGTGCACGTAGCCGCGCGCGAACTGCAGGTAGTCGAGGATCGCGTCGGCCTGCGTGAACTGGCGGAACAGGTAATTGGACTTGAAGAAGGCGTTATGGCCGTAGCCGGCGTGCGCCATCACCAGGACCTGCAGCGCCAGCGTGTTGGTCTCCATCAGGTAGGCGAGCGACGGATCGGTATTGATCACGATCTCGTAGGCGAGGCCGGACATCCCCTTGCGGTAGCTGCGCTCCTGCGCCAGCAGCTGCTTGCCGAAGCTCCAGTGCGCGTAGTGGATCGGCATCCCGACCGTCGAGCACAGGTCGAGCATCTGGCTCGCGGTGATCAGCTCGTACTGCGTCGGGTAGGTGTCGAGCCCGAAGCCGGCAGCGTGCCGCGCCAGCGCGGCGTCGAACTTCTCCAGCGTGCTCATCGTCCACTCGGAGCCGGTCGCGATCGGCTCGGCGCGGCGGGGCCGGCCTGGCCGCGGCATCGGCACCGTCGGCTTGGCGAGCAGCTTCGGCCACGGCTGGCGCGTGCCGGGCGCATCGCCGGCGCTGGCCGGCTTGCCGCCGCCGGTCCGGTCGCCGCTCATGAGGCCGCCTGCCGGCGCGCGAACAGCTCGCGGAACACCGGCCAGATGTCGTTGCGGCCGTGCACCGCGCGGCGCGCGAACGCGGGACTGCTGATCGCGTCGTAGCACTGCCACAGGTCCGACGGCCGGTTGAACCAGCCGCTCGAGCTCGGGATGTCGACATAGGCGAAGTAGCGGACGCTCGGCAGCAGCTCGTTGGCGACGAAGGCCGCGCTGCGGCGCCCGTCGTCCGCGGTGCAGTCGCCGTCCGACGCCTGGGCGATGTAGACGTTCCAGTCCGGCCCCGCATAGCGGGTGTCGATGATCTTGTGCGCCAGCTCGAGCGCCGGGCGCACCAGCGTGCCGCCGGTCAGCGGGTCGTGGAAGAAGCGCTGCTCGTCGACCTCCTCGGCGGTCTCGGTGTGGCGGACGAACACGACGTCGACCTTGCCGTACTTGCGCTCCAGGAACAGGTACAGCAGCGCGAAGAAGCGCTTCGCGAGGTCCTTTTTGCGCTCGTCCATCGAGCCCGAGACGTCCATCAGGCAAAGCATCACGGCGCGGGTCGCGGGCGACTGCTGCGGCACGCGCGACCGGTAGCGCCGGTCGACGTCCTCGAGGAAAGGCAGGCTGTCGCGCCGGCGCTTCAGCCGCCGCACCTCGTCGGCGATCTCGGCGCGCCGGTCGGCGCCGGCCTCCTCGAACTCGCTCTCGAGCTCGGAGATCTGCTGCGACAGCGCGCCCCGCACGGCGATGCGCCGCGCGATCGACATCCGCACCGTCATCGCCGGCAGCAGGTTGGCAGGCAGGCCTTCGCGGCTGTAGCCGCCGCGGCGCATCCGCTCCAGCGCGACGTCGCCGAAACGCGTGCGCTCGAGGTTCGGCAGCTCGAGGTCGTCGAAGAACAGCGCGAGGAACTCCTCGCGCGACAGCACGAACGCGAAGCTGTCGCGCCCTTCGCCCTCGCCGGCCTCGTTGCCGCTGCCGTCGCCCTGGCCGCCGGGCGGGCGCGCGACCTTGTCCCCGGGAAGGAACTCGCGGTTGCCCGGCAGCACGAAGTCGCGGTTGCCCGTCTCGTCGTCGTGCGTCAGGTGCGGCTCCGCCAGGCCGCGGCCGGGGATCGACACCTTGCCGCCGCGCCCGACGTCTTTGATCGAGCGCTTGGAGAACTCCTCGTCCGCGGCGCGCTTGATCTCGTCCTTGAAGCGGCGGATGAAGCGCTCGCGATTGACCGTCCCGCGCCCCGGCGGGTCGGGGCGCCGGTCGACGATACGCATGAATCGGCCGCCGATCAGATCAACCATGCATCGGCCTTCCGTCGGGTGCAGCGGTCGGTCGCGGCGCCGCTCAGCGTCCAAAAGCCGGCCGAGCCGCGGCTCCCGCCTGACCTAGGATTGCGCACTCTTCTTGTAGTGCAGGTACCAGTCGACGAGGCGCCGGACCTGCTTCTCGGTGTAGCCGCGAGCCACCATCCGGCTCACGAAGGAGCGATGGCGATCGTCGAGCTCCGCCGAGCCCTTGGCCTCGAACGAGATCACGGGCAGGATGTCCTCGGTCTTGCTGAACATCCGCTTCTCGATGACCACACGCAGCTTCTCGTAGCTCGTCCAGTGCGGATTCTTGCCGTGCGCGCGCGCCCGAAGCACGAAGTTGACGACCTCGTTGCGGAAGTCCTTCGGGTTCGAGATGCCCGCCGGCTTCTCGATCTTCTCGAGCTCGGCGTTGAGGGCATCGCGCGAGTACTGCATGCCCGTGTCCTGGTCGCGCCAGTCCTCGTCGAGCAGCCACTTGTCCGCATAGGTGACGTAGCGGTCGAACAGGTTCTGGCCGTATTCGGAATAGGCGTCCAGATAGCTCATCTGGAGTTCCTTTTCCAGGAACTCGGCGAAACGCGGGACGATCCATTCCTTGATGTGCGAGCGCAGGCGCCGCTTGTACTCGTCGGGCAGATCCTCCTTGCCCAGCCGGTCCTCGAGCACGACCAGCAGGTTGACCGGGTCGGCGGCGATCTCGCTGGGATCGCGATTGAAGGCGGCCGAGATGGTCTTGAACGCCCAGCGGGTCGACAGCCCCGCGAAGCCTTCGGCGGCGCCGGCGTCGTCCCGGTACTCCTTCACGCTCTTCGAGCGCGGATCCAGGTCCTTCAGGTTCTCGCCGTTGTACGAGCGCAGCTTCGAGTAGACCGACGAGTTCTCCGGCACGACCAGGCGCGACAGGACAGTGAATTCGGCCAGCGTCCGCAGCGTCTGCGGCGCGCAGGGCGCGTTGGCCAGCGTCGACGCCTTGAGCATCTTGTCGTAGATCCGGATCTCCTCGTCGATGCGCAGGCAGTACGGGACCTTGACGAGGTACACGCGATCGATGAACGCCTCGTTGTCCTTGTTGTTGCGGAACTTCAGCCACTCGGCCTCGTTGCTGTGCGCCATGATGAAGCCGTTGAACGGCATCGCCGGCAGCGCCTCCGTGCCCTTGAAGTTGCCTTCCTGGGTGGCGGTCAGGATCGGGTTGAGCACCTTGAGCGGCGCCTTGAACATCTCGACGAACTCGACGCAGCGCGCCGAGCCGAGGCACAGCGCGCCCGAGTAGCTGTACGCGTCCGGATCGTCCTGCGCAAAGCGCTCGAGCATCCGCAGGTCGATCTTGCCGACCAGCGTGGAAATGTCCTGCGTGTTCTCGTCGCCAGGCTCGGTCTTGACGATCCCGACCTGGTTCAGCACCGAGGGCATCACGCGCGCGACCCGGAACTTCGAGACGTCGCCGCCGTACTCCCTGAGGCGCTTCATCGCCCACGGACTGGCGATCCCGGTGAGCGCGCGGCGCGGAATCGAGTACTTGTCCTCCATCAGCGAGCCGAACTTCTCGCGCTCGAACAGGCACAAGGGGTTCTCGAGCAGCGGCGAAACGCGCCCGCTGATCGGATCCTTCAGCGCATAGACCGGGAACTGCTCGCACAGCTTCTTGATCTTCTCGGCCAGCGACGACTTGCCGCCGCCGACCGGGCCGAGCAGATACAGGACCTGCTTGCGCTCCTCGAGCCCCTGGGCCGCATGGAGGAAGTATGCGTACAGGGACATCAGGGTCTCTTCCATGCCGTGGAACTCGGAGAACGTGTCCCAGGTCTGTATGGCACGGTTCTGGAAGATGCGCGAGCCGCGCGGATCGTCGGCGGTGTTGATCAGCTTGGGCTTGCCGATCGCCTCCAGCACGCATTCGTGCGCGGACGCGTACGCCATCCGGTCGGTCTTGCAATAATGCAGAAAGTCCTCCAGCCCCATCTCTTCGTCCAGCGCGCGGACGAACGCATCTTTGTAGCTGGAGAACAATTCGGCGGGCGCGTTCATCGGTACCTCCTGCGCGGCGACAACGACCGCAACTCCCAAACGCGGCACACTGAGCTTAGTCCCAAAACCGCGACGACAGTTCGTGTCGGCGCCAGTGTCTTTTCGCTGCCTGCCGGCGTTCGGCTGAAGAATGGCTTCCGAGGGTGTGACGCATTCACTTTAAGACGGTCCGGTGCACGGAATCGTTGCAAAAGCGCCGGAATCGGGAGGCAGCCGCGCTGATCGCCGGTGCGGCCGCGCTTGGCGAGTGCTCAAATAACGGATGGCGTCGACGTTCGTTGACGTGAACGCGATCAGTACGCATGCGGGTGCAACCAGCCCATCCAGTAGCTGAACCAGATGAACAGCAGCAAGGCAACCGACAGCCCAACGCGGATCCGCAGGAAATTCAGCGTCCGATTGGTGCCTCCGCGATCGCGCATCAGGAAGATTAGCGCGGCGGTCAGCGCCGCCAGTATGCCCAAAAAAGCGGCACCGATGATCCACTTCATAGGCCGTGCCTGACTCCGCGCGTTGAAAGATTATGGCACCGGGAGGAGACCGCAGTCTGTTGGGCCCCGGCAACCCGGCGAACCGTCCGTCCGCCCGCCGTTCGCCGGCCGGCCCGGCGGCGCGACTGCTTGCGATCGCGCTCGCCGGACTGGCGCTCACCACCGCGCTTGGCTACTGGCAGACGCGCCGCGCGGAGGCGAAGCTGCAGGCCCAGGCACGCTGGGACGCCGCGGCGCAGCGCGCGCCGATCGAGGTGACCGCGGCGACGCTTGCTGCACCGGCGCAACAGCTGCCGTCGCGGATCCGGGCAACCGGTTCCTTCGACTTCGATGCCACGGTCTGGCTCGGCAACCGTTTCGTCGACGGCCAGCCGGGTTGGATCGTCGTCACGCCGCTGGTGCTGGGCGACGGCAAGGCGGTGCTGGTGGCGCGCGGCTGGATCGGCAACGACCCGGGCGGCCCCGAGCGCCTGCCGCGACTCGGGCGTCCGGCGCCTCCGGTATCGATCGAGGGCATCGCGGTCGATCGGGTGCCCCGCGTGTTCGAGCTCGGTCCGACGGTGCCAGACCCGCGAAGGCCCGCCGTCTGGCAGAACCTCGACCCCGGCGAGTTCCAGCGCCTGACCGGGCGCCCGGTTGCCTCGTGGATGGTCGAACAGACCAGCGACACCGGCGACGGCTTGCGGCGCCAGTGGGATCCGCCCAGGCTGGGGGTCGACCGCAACCGCGGTTACGCGATCCAGTGGTACGGGATGGCCGCTGCTTTCGCGCTGCTGGCGATCGTGCAGGCGGTGCGCCTGTTTCGCGGCGGCGCCTTCGCCGCCGCAAGGCGGGCACGAAGCCGGTGAACGCACGCCGCACCCTCCTGCTCGTGGCGTCCATCTGTGCTGCCCCGGTGCTCGCGTCGGTGGTCGCTTTCTGTGCGTTGAGGCCCTCGGCGCGCATGAACTACGGCGATCTGGTCGAGCCGCCGCGTCCCTGGCCGCCACTGTCGCTGACGCGCCTCGACGGCAACCGGTTCGAGATGTCGTCGCTGCAGGGCCGCTGGGTGATGCTTTCGGTCGACCGCGGCGAGTGCGACTCCCACTGCATCGGCAAGCTGTGGCAGATGCGCCAGTTGCGTCTGGCAGCGGGTGCCGACCGCGAGCGGATCGAGCGCGTCTGGTTGATCGACGGCGAGGCGGTGCCCGACGCACGGTTGCTGGCCGAGTTCGCGGGGACCATTGTCGCGCGCCTCGATCCGTCGCGGCTTCGCGCCGCATTGCCGTTGCCGCAGGCGGCCGGCGCGGCAATGGCCGATCCGATCTGGCTGCTCGATCCGGCCGGAGCGGTGATGCTGCGCTGGCCACGCGACGCCGATCCGCGGCGGATGAAGCGCGATCTCGACCGGCTGCTCAGCGTTTCCCGCACCGACTGAAGGACCCGGTTGCCCCGCCTTCGCGTTGCTCCGCCTTCGGCGGCCCGGCGTTGCGAGCGGCGATGCTAGACTGGCTTGGGCATTCCAGAACGAGAAGAATACGGGCTGTCGCCATGCGTTTGATGGAGATGGAAACCGTTTTGGGTGCATTGATGCGAGCACGTGTCCGATCGTTCAGCGTCCCGGCCGCCCCTCGTGTGCTGCGGTCCTACTGGCTGCTGACGAAACCCAAGATCACCCGCCTCGTCCTGTTCTGCACGGCGATCGGGATGCTGCTGGCCGCACCGCAGCTGCCCCCGCTCTGGCTCGCGGCGGGGGCGCTCCTCGGAATCGGCCTGCTGGCCGCTTCGGCGTTCGCGGTCAACTCCGTCATCGAACGCCATCTGGACGCGAGAATGGCGCGCACGCGGCAGCGGCCGATTCCCCGTGGCGAGATCGGGCCGCAGCAGGCGTTCGTCTTTTCGGGCGCCTGCGCGGCGCTCGGCATGTGGATTCTGGCCGCTTACGTCAATTCGCTGACGATGTGGCTGAGCCTGGCGACGTTCTTCGGCTACGCCGTGGTGTACACGGTGCTGCTCAAGCCGCGCACGCCGCAGAACATCGTGATCGGGGGGCTGAGCGGCGCGATGCCGCCGGTGCTCGGCTGGTCCGCGATCACGGGCAGCGCGCCCCCCGAGGCCTGGGTGCTGGCGCTGATCATCTTCGTATGGACGCCGCCGCATTTCTGGTCGCTGGCGCTCTACCGGATCGACGACTACCGGAACGCCGGCGTACCGATGCTGCCGCTCACGCACGGATCGGAGCTCACACGCCTGCACATTTTCCTTTACACCTTGGCGCTCGCCGCAACCGGCACGCTGCCGTTCGCGATCGGGATGTCGGGCCTGCCGTATCTGGCGGCGTCGACCGTGCTCAGCCTCGTGTTCGTCGGCTACGCCTGGCGGCTGTGGCGCGCGTACAGCGATCGGCTGGCGCGCGCGACGTTCAGCTATTCGATCGCCTACCTCGCGGCCCTGTTCAGCGCCCTGCTGATCGACCAGTACCTGCGCTGATGCGCATCGACGGTGTCCTGGCATGTTGGCGGAGGCTCGCGATGGCCGGCGCGTTTGCGCTCGCCTGTGCCGCCTGCTCGCCGGCCTCGTTCCACAACGTCGACATCACCGGCGCCGATTACGCGCGAGACTTCGCGCTGACCGATCAGACCGGGGCGTTGCGCCATCTCGCCGATTACCGCGGCCGGGTCGTGGTCATATTCTTCGGTTACACCCAGTGCCCCGACGTCTGCCCCACCACGCTCGCGACGCTTGCGCGCGCCCGCCATGCGCTGGGCAGCGACGCCGACCGGGTGCAGGTGCTGTTCGTGACGCTCGACCCAGCGCGGGACACGCCGCAGCTGCTGGCTCAGTACGTTCCGAACTTCGACCCCAGCTTCGTTGCCCTGAGCGGCACGCCCGAGCAGATCGCCGCCACCGCGCGCGAGTTCAAGGTGTTCTATCAGAAGGTGGCCGGGCCGACCCCGTCGTCGTATACCCTGGACCATACGGCCGGCAGTTACGTGTTCGATCGCGACGGGCACGTGCGCCTGTTCGTACGCGACGGGGCGCCCGCCGAAGAGATTGCGGACGACATCAAGCGCCTGCTCGGCTGACGGCTCGCGCTCGCGCCGGCCGCATCGGGGCGGGCGCCCGCCTCACGCTTCGAATCCCCCGGTTTCCGCGTTGACCGCCCGCCGGCTCGAAAGCTCGATCGCCCCGGCGGCTGGGGCCATCACGCCGAAGACGTCGCAAACGGCCGGCGCCAGCTCGATCTCGAATCCGACGAAGACGCTCGGCGCGGCCCCGACATAGTCGTCCGCGATATAGCGCAGGCGGCCCGCGTCGAGCACCGCATGCGGCTCGTACGGATCGAAGACGGCAACCGCGCCCGGTCGCGCCGGCAGGCGCAGGCCGCCCCGCGGAAAGACGAGCTCGCGCGGCGGCCCGGCGACGCACCACACGCCGAACAGCACGCCGTCGTAATGCGCATCGGTATGAAAGAAGGCCCCGCGGCAGCCGTACCACTCGAGGCGATCCCGCAGCGCCGGACCGCAGGGAGGCGGAAGCGCGCGCTGGAGCGCCGCGCGCACCCTGTTGTCGCAAAACGCGCCGAGTTCGGCGACACGCCCCGGGACCGCCGGCACCTGGCGTTCGATGCCGGCAACGTTCAGTGCCGCCGTCTGTGCGAGCGGCAGCGACGCATGAAACACGCGTGTCGCGCAGCCTCGGGCGGGCTGCTCTGTTGTCGGAGCAGTGCGCGCGGGGCGCGCGTGCAACTCGGCGAATGCGTAGAAGCCGCAGTCGGGTTCGAGGTTCACGGGGTCGATCGAGGTTCGCGCGTCGTGGTCATCGCGCTGTAATACTCGTCCGAGCGGCTTAGCGCGGCGATGCCAGGCCGCGCGCGGGCACGTGCAAAAAAATGCCCCGCGCGAGCGCGGGGCAAATGTTCCGCCTCTTCGGAGGAGAGGGGGAGGAGGAGAGGCGGACCTTTAACGACACCAACCCGGGAATCCGCGCCGCGTCAGGCATAAGCCTCCAACTCGCCGCGCATCTTCCGTAATGCTTTGGACTCGATCTGGCGAATTCGTTCCGCGGACACGCCGAATTCTTTCGCGAGGTCGTGAAGGGTCGCCGTACCCACGCTTCCGTCCGCGTTTTCGTCGAGCCAGCGCGCCTCGACGATGCGGCGGCTGCGCGCGTCGAGCGCATCGAGCGCGCGCCGGATGCCATCGGTCTGAAGCGCGTCGTATTGGCGGCGCTCGAGGACCTGCGTCGGTTCGGAGCCGCCGTCCGCAAGATAGGAGATCGGCGCGAATTCGTCGCTGCCATCGTCGGCACGGCCTTCGAGCGCGATCTCGCCGCCCGCAAGGCGCGTTTCCATTTCCACCACTTCTTCGGGCTTGACGTTGAGCTCGCGCGCCACGCCCTCGACCTCGCCGCGGGTCATCGTGCCAGCACCCTGCTTGAGGCTGCGCAGATTGAAGAACAGCTTGCGCTGCGCCTTGGTCGTGGCGACCTTCACGAGGCGCCAGTTTCGCAGGACATGCTCGTGGATCTCGGCCTTGATCCAGTGCAGCGCGAAGGACACCAGGCGCACGCCCCGCTCCGGATCGAAGCGCTTGACCGCCTTCATCAGTCCGATGTTGCCTTCCTGGATGAGGTCGGCGTGCGGCAGTCCGTAACCAAGATAGTTTCGGGCGACGGCCACGACGAGACGCAGGTGCGACACGACCAGCCGTCCCGCCGCGTCAAGATCGCCAAATTCGCGAAAGCGCCGCGCCAGCCGCGTCTCGTCCTCCGCCGTCAGCAGCGGAACCCGGTTCACGGCCGAGATGTAGGCGTCCAGGTTGCCGAGGCTGCCGGGCAACATCGCCAGGGCCCCGTTTGAGGACGGCAGCGGAATCAGCGCGTTGTCGGACCCACTCATCCATCGATCTCCCTGCGGTCAGCCAATGTTAGCACTCGTCGGTTTAGAGTGCTATTTAGAGTGCCGAAGCTGCCCCAGGTTCAATCGCGGTGGATGGTGCGCCGCCGCCAGCGGGGCGGTCTCCGTAAGTAAGGAAGTACACGCTATCGAAATACTCTGCTCTCGGAGCGGATCGAACGCAGGGTGGCCGCGGACCGCAGGAATGCCGCGGCGGCACCGACCCACCCCATGCCGAGCACGAAGGCCCCGGCGGCCCACGGGAGCGGCGTTTCGAGCCGCCAGGTCTCGGCGCCGGGGTAACGGTGCACCAACTCGACGACCGCGGGCTCCAGCCAGCGCAGCGCCGCCCAGTCCAGCGCAAGGGCGGTCGACGCGGCGGCCACTGCGCTCAGGAAGCCGGCATAGATGGACGGGCGCCTGATGGCGCGGTCGTCCGCCCCCAGCAGCCACAACAGGCGGGCGTCGGAAGGATCGATCCGAACCCAGGTGGTCGCGGCAATCCAGAGCCACCCGGCGACAGCGGCCGCCGCCACCGCCGCCGCCAGCAACGCGATCCGGCGTCCCACGCCAACGAGCGCCAGCAGCTTCCGGTACCAGCCCAGGTCGAGCTGAACGCCGTCGACGGCGGCTGCGCGCCGGACCGCGAAAATGGCGGTCTCGATCGCGTCCGGATCGGAGCCCGGCTCGAACGACACGACGAAAGCGTCCGGCAGCGGGTTCTCCCTGATGTCCGCGAGCGCGGCGCCCGCCACCGGCGCCCGGTGGGCGATCTCGGCCAGCGCGGCGTCCCGGGCGATGAAGCGGACGCTGCCGACGTGCGCCAGCTGCTGGAGCCGGTCGCGCACCGCTGCGACGTCGGCGCCGGTCGCGCCGGGGGCCATGAACACGGTCGCTTCCGGCCCGAACAGCATGCGGGCTGCCAGCGGCTGCAGGTTCCAGGCCGCCAGTGCGCCCAGCGTGAGCGCTGCAAGCAGGGCGCCGGTCGACCCGACGATGCCGACCCAGGCCGCGGGCCGGCCCCCGATGAGGCGCAAAGCCTCGCCGCAGGCCGCCCGGCGGAGCGCGAAGAAACTCATGAGCGCAACCGGCCGTCGGCGATCGACAGCACGCGCACGCGGGCGGCCGACGGTGCCTCGCGCAGCGCGGCGATGACCGTGACCCCGGCGAGCGAGAACTCGACCAGCAGGTCCACGACTCGCGCCGCCACTTCGCGGGCGAGATCGGCGGTCGGCTCGTCGAGCAGCAGCAGCGCCGGATTGTTGGCCAGGGCGCGGGCCAGGGCCGCGCGCCGGCGCTCCCCGCCCGCAAGATCGGCACAGCGCGCGACACCGAAGCGCTCGACGGGCAGGCCGACGCGCTCCAGGGCGGCGCGCGCCCGCTCGTCGGCCTGCGCCCGCGACGAGCCGGCCACCCGCGCCGGCAAGGCGACGTTTTCGAGCACGCTTCGATGCTCCTGAAGCATCAGGGTCGGCGGCAGGATGCCCATCGAGCGGCGAAGATGGGCGCGCGCGCGCGCGCGCAGGCGAGCGAGGTTCTCGCCCGCGATCGATACCGTACCGGCAGATGGCGTCTCGATGCCGGAGATCAGGCGCAAGAGCGTGCTCTTTCCCGCCCCTCCCGGGCCGCACAGCGCGACGAACTCGCCGCGCGCGACGTCCAGGTCGATGCCGGACAGTGCGATCCGGAACGCCCCGTAGCGCTTTTCGACCTGCTGCAAAACGACCAGTCCGGGCACTCGATCAGCCTCAGGAGGAAAGGGGCGGGCCGCCGGTGCACCGACCGCAGCCGCAACGCCCGACCGTCCCGACCGGAACGCAACCGGCCCAAGCGGCGCCCCGCGCCGATCGGCGGTTGCGGACCAGCGCCTAGAATGTTCAGTTGCGTCCCGTGATCCGATTGTAAGGCTCCGCCCGGTTTGTCACGGCCTGTGTTCCGCTGTCATTGAAGCGTCACGACCCGCCCGTATGTTCGAACGCAGTGCCGACAAGGAACAGAGGATCCCCGCGGTCGACATCTCGCACGGTCGGTTCCTCAATCGCGAGCTGTCCCAACTGGCGTTCAACGAACGGGTGCTCGCGATGGCGCAGCGGCAATCCGTGCCGCTGGGCGAACGTCTCCGATACATTTGCATCGTCTCCTCGAACCTGGACGAGTTCTTCGAGATCCGGGTCTCGGAGATGATGGACGAGATGCGCGAGTCCGGCGGCGCCTCGCCGGCTTCGCCCTTGTGGGGGCCGTTCGTGAGGATCTCCGAGCACGCGCATGCGCTGGTCGATCGGCAGTACGCGCTGCACAACGGGATGATCATGCCCGCGCTGGCGCGTTCCCGGATCGTGGTGCTCAGTCATTCGCAGCGCACGCCGACTCAGCGCGCATGGGTGCGCGAGTACTTCGAGCGCGAGGTGCGTCCGCTCCTGTCGCCGATCGGGCTGGACCCGTCCCACCCGTTCCCGCAGGTCATGAACAAGGCGCTCAATTTCATCGTCCAGCTGGAGGGCAAGGACGCCTTCGGCCGCGCGCCCGCGATCGCGATCGTCAAGGTGCCGCGCGCGCTGCCGCGCGTGATCCCGATGCCGCAGAAGCTGACCCCCGGCCGGCAGGCCTTCGTGCTGCTGTCGTCGGTGATGCGGGCGCACCTGGCCGATCTGTTCCCGCGCCGCGGCCTGGCGGGCTTCTCGCAATTCAGGGTCACGCGCGACTCCGACCTGTGGGTCGACGAGCGCGAAGTGTCCAATCTGCGGCAAGCGCTCCAGATCGAGCTGACGCAGCGCCATTTCGGCAATGCGGTGCGGCTCGAGGTGCTGCGCACCTGTCCGCCGCCGCTCGAGAGCCTGCTGCGCGAGCAGTTCGGCCTGCCGCAGGAGGCGGTCTACCGCGTCGACGGTCCCGTCAACCTGGTCCGCCTCGACCAGCTGGTCGATCACCTGACCCGCCCCGAGCACCGCTTCACGCCCTTCGTGCCGGCTTGGCCGCAGCGAGTCACGGAGGCGACCGACCTGTTCGAGGCGATACGGCGTGGCGACATCCTGCTGCACCACCCTTTCGAAAGCTTCGATCCGGTGGTCGAGTTCCTGCGCCAGGCGGCGGTCGACCCCCGCGTGGTTGCGATCCGGATGACGCTGTACCGCACCGGCACCGGCTCGGTGCTGGTCGACCTGCTGGTCGAGGCGGCCCGGCGCGGCAAGGAAGTCACGGTGGTGGTCGAGCTCAAGGCGCGCTTCGACGAGGAAGCCAACATCAACCTCGCCGAGAGGCTCGAGTCGGTGGGGGCGCAGGTCGTCTACGGGCTGGTCGGCATGAAGACCCATGCCAAGCTGATGCTGATCCTGCGCCGCGAGGAGTCGCGCGGCCGGCCGCGCCTGACCTACTTCGCGCATCTCGGCACCGGCAACTATCACCCGACGACGACCAAGCTGTATACCGACTTCGGGATGCTGACCGCCAATCCCGAGATCTGCACCGACGTCGAGCGGGTCTTCATGCACCTGACGAGCCTGACGAAGGTCGAACGCCTGAAGCACCTCTGGCTCGCGCCCTTCACGCTGCACAAGCGCATCGTGGCGGCGATCCAGACCGAGATGCGCAACGCGCGCGCGGGCAAGCCGGCTCGGATCGTCGCCAAGGTCAACGCGCTGGTCGACGAAGCGACGATCAATACGCTGTACGAGGCCTCGCGCGCCGGCGTGAGGATCGAGCTGATCGTCCGCGGCGCCTGCGCGCTGCGGCCCGGCGTCAAGGGCCTGTCCGAGAACATACACGTGCGCTCGATCGTCGGCCGGTTCCTCGAGCACCACCGGATCTACTACTTCCATGCCGGCGGCGCCGAGCGCGTCTACCTGTCGAGCGCGGACTGGATGGGCCGCAACCTGTTCCGACGCATCGAGGTCGCCTGGCCGGTGCTCGACCCGCAGCTCAAGCAAAGGGTGATCGACGAAGGACTGACCTCGTACCTGGAGGACACCGCCGAGGCGTGGATGCTGGGTCCCGGCGGCTTGTACTCGCCGCCGCGGCAGGTCGCGCACGGCGTGAGCGCCCAGCGGCGCCTGCTCGGTCAGCTCGCCGAGGCGGCCGAGGACGCCTGATGGAACTGATCCTGTGGCGGCATGCGGAGGCGGAAACCGGGGAACCCGACCTCGGACGCAACCTGACCGCGAAGGGCGAGAAGCAGGCGCGCCGCATCGCCGAGTGGCTGCAGGCCCGCCTTCCCGACTCGGCGCGGATCGTGGTCAGCCCGGCCGCGCGCGCCCAGCAGACCGCGATCGCCCTGGCCGAACTGTCGCATCGCAAGTTCAAGACCTTGCCCCTGATCGCGCCCGGGGCCGGCGCCGAAGAGTTCCTCGAAGCGGTCGGCTGGCCGAACGCGCGCTCGCCGGTGATCGCGGTCGGCCACCAGCCGACGCTGGGCCTGGTGGCAAGCAGGCTGCTGTCCGGGCGCGAACAGCCCTGGGCGATCAAGAAGGGTGCGGTCTGGTGGCTCAGTTCGCGCCAGCGCGCCGGCGAGGACGAGGCCCTGCTTCGGGCCGTGATAAACCCGGACCTTACTTAAACCTCGGCTTCGAGCGGCGCTACCTCCTGCCGCGGTGGCAGCTTCGGCACCGAAAAAGCGGGAGGATCGGCTTCGAGGGGTGGCTGCGCCCCCCCCTCTCGAGCACCCCCCGCGGCATTCACGGGTGTCGCTCTTGCGAAGACGGCTCGCGAAGGGCCTTCTTCCCGGCTGCGGCCGGGCTTCGGGCTCAGATTTCCCTGACGACAAACCGGATCCCCACCCGCTCCCATTGCGCTCCCTCCTCGTCGAGCAGGTGGCGCGTCAGCGGGTGCTGCTCGATCCAGCCGCGCTCGAGGCCGAGCTCGATCGCGCGGTTGAATCGAAGCGACCATTTCGGCAGATCGACGTCGCGGCGCGCGTGGTGGATCACGACCGCCAGCCGCAATGCCAGCAGCTGGGCCGCGCGCGCCGGCTGTTCCAGCACCTCGGCAACCTTGCGCAGGTTGCCGCGCTGACCCAGCACCAGCTCGGCCATGCGCTCCTGGTCGGAGGTCGAGAACCCGGCGAGGTCGCCGTGCCGCACCAGGTAGGCGGAGTGCTTGTGGTAGTCGCTGTGCGAGATCGCGAAGCCGATCTCGTGCAGCTGCGCAGCCCATTTCAGGCACTTGGCGCTTTCGTCGTCGGCGGCCGGCTGGACGGACTGGAACAGCCGCAGCGCGGTGGAGGCGACCCGGTCCGACTGCGCCCGGTCGACGCCGAAGCGCTGCTGCCACCGCTCGACCGTCGCGACCCGGATGTCGTGGCTCTCGCGGCGCCCCAGCAGGTCGTAGAGCAGGCCCGCGCGCAGGGCGCCCTTGGCCGGCTTCATCTCCTCGATCCGGAACGTCTCGAACACCGCGGACAGCGCGGCCACGCCGCCGGCCAGCACCTCGGCGCGCTCCGGCTTGATGCCGTCGAAACGCACCCGGCGCACGTCGCCGCAGGCCAGCAGGGCCTGACGCAGCTTGGCCAGGCCGAATGCCGTCACGGTGCCGTCGGACCAGCCCTGGGACCGCAGGATCACCGACGCCGCGCCAACGGTTCCGCTCGAACCGTACGCCTCGTCCCAGCCGGAACGGTCGAACGCCGCCTGCGCCTCCTCGAGTTCCGCCGCGCAGCCGACCTGTGCGCGGCGCATCGACGCGCGGTCGATCGCGCCACCCGGAAACCAGCGTAGCGTGGCGCCGACGCAACCGACCTTGAACGACTCGACATGGTCGGGCACGAACCCGCGTCCGACGATCACCTCGGTCGACCCTCCGCCGATGTCGACCACGAGCCGGCGCCTGTCGCTCGGCGGCAGCGTGTGCGTGCAGCCCTCGAAGATCAGTCGCGCCTCCTCGCGGCCCGAGATGATCTCGATCGGGAATCCCAGCGCGTGCTGCGCTTCGAGCAGGAACTGGTCGGAATTCAACGCCTGGCGCAGCGTGGCGGTGCCGACCGCGCGCACCTGCTCGTTCCGGAATCCGCGCAGGCGCTCGTTCATGCGCGCCAGGCAGTCGCGGGCGCTCTCGATCGCCTTCTTCGACAGGCGCGAACCGGCGTCGATGCCGGCGGCCAGCCGGACCGTCTCCTTCCAGTAGCCGTTGCGCTCGATGTGCGAGCCGGCCGCGCGGCCGATTTCGAGCCGGAAGCTGTTGGAGCCGAGGTCGATCGCGGCGAGCAGCATCGCAGGCGGGTCGTCACAAAAGGCGCGGCGGTGCCGCCGCGGTCGGGCCGATTCTAAGCGCGGCGGCGCCGCCGCGCCTTTTATGACGACCCGCGTCCAGCGCCTGCACTTCGATCCCGGGATCCGGCAGCTTCAAGCCCGGCTTTCAATCGGCGCCGACGAGTGCTTCGGCGAACTCGGCGGCGACGAACGGCTGCAGGTCGGCCAACGACTCGCCGACGCCGATGAAGAGGATGGGTAGGGGGCGCTGCGCGCGCTCCCGCGCCAGCGCGGCGATCACGCCCCCCTTGGCGGTGCCGTCCAGCTTGGTGACGATGAGGCCGGTCAGACCGATCGCCTCGTCGAACGCCCGCACCTGCGCGAGCGCGTTCTGTCCGTTCGTGCCGTCGATGACAAGCAACACGTCGTGAGGTGCCGACTCGAGGTTCTTCGCGATCGCGCGCTTGACCCGCTTGAGCTCCTCCATCAGGTGCAGCTGGGTGGGCAGGCGCCCGGCCGTGTCCGCGATCAGCACGTCGAGCTGCCGGGACCGTGCCGCGCTGACCGCGTCGAAGACGACCGCGGCCGGGTCTCCGCTCGCCTGCGCGATCACTTCGACCCCGTTGCGCTGTCCCCAGACCGCGAGCTGTTCGCGCGCCGCGGCGCGAAACGTGTCCCCGGCCGCGAGCAGCACGGTCTTGCCCTGGCCGGCGAGCCAATGGGCAAGCTTGCCGATCGAGGTCGTCTTGCCCGCGCCGTTGACTCCGGCGACCATGACCACGAAGGGTCTGGCGCCGGCTGGCGCCCAACGCCGTTCGCACGGCGCCAGCAGCACGGCGAGCTCTTCGCGCAGGACCGCGCGCACCGCGCTCGCCTCCTGCAACCCCTGCCGCCTGACGCGGTCACGCACGCGCCCGAGCAGCTCCTGCGTGGTCGCGACCCCGACATCGGCGCAGATGAGCGCCGATTCGAGCTCCTCGAACAGCGCTTCGTCGACCGCGCCGCCCGCGAACAGTCCGGCGAGGTTGGCGCGAGTTCGCGCCAGCCCGCGCTTCAAGCGCGACAGCCAACCGCCTCCATCGGATTCGGCCATATTTCTGGAATGATCGGGGTTTCGAAGCGCGGGCAGTGTAGTGGATCATCGCGGAACGGCCGGACGATGGCGTTGACCAGACACAAAGCGGCGGGCGGCGGCGGACCGGGTGGGGCCGGACTGGCGCGCGCGTCCCACCGGGTCCGGATCATCGGCGGCCGCTACCGCAGGACGCCGATCCAGGTCATCGACGCGCCGGGGCTTCGGCCGACCCCGGACCGCGTTCGCGAAACCGTATTCAATTGGCTGGCCCACCTCGCGGGCGACCTCGCCGCGCTTCGCGGCCTGGACCTGTTTGCCGGTTCCGGTGCGCTCGGTTTCGAGCTCGCCTCGCGCGGCGCGCGCAGGGTCGTGCTGGTGGAGCGCAATCCGCGCCTGGTCGAGCGGTTGCGCCGCCTGCGCGAACGGCTCGGCGCCGAGGAGGTCGAGATCATCGCCGCGGACTGGCTCGACGCGGTCCGGAGCCTGCCGCCGGGCGGCTTCGACCTGGTCTTCGTGGACCCGCCATTTGACGCCGGTCTGATGCCGGCCGCGCTGCCGCGCGCGCGGGCGTTGCTGGCGCCGCAGGGCATGATCTACGCAGAGGCGGGGGCGCCGATCGACCCCGCGCAGGCGAAGGCCTGCGGACTGGAAGTGGTGCGCTCGGCGCGCAACGGCATGGTCCACTTCCATTTGCTGCGCGCGCTCGCCTCCTGAATAATGACCGGCCCCGCCGAATCGGGGTCCAAAACAAGCACTTCCGTCCGAAGAGAAGGCGAACCGGAGAGGATCCTGTCATGTCGATGTTGATCGCCGTCTATCCCGGCACGTTCGACCCGCTGACCCGCGGGCACGAGGACCTCGTCCGGAGAGCCTCCGGCCTGTTCTCGAAGCTGGTCGTCGGCGTTGCGGACAGCCCAGGCAAGCGGCCGATCTTCTCGCTCGAGGAGCGCATCGAAATCGCGCGCGAGGTCCTGGGCCACTACCCGAACGTCGAAGTCGCCGGATTCCGCGGGCTGTTGAAGGACTTCGCGCGCGAACAGAACGCGCGGGT
>CAZEIW010000048.1:0-19242 GCA_964512305.1 uncultured Burkholderiaceae bacterium
CCGCGGACGACCCGGATCAGCGCCCCGGGCACGATCCGGTGCGCCGGCTGCGCCTTGGGCGAAAGCGCCGCGAGCGCGAAACGCAGTCCCTCGCCCTCGATCCGGATCGGGGTCGTCTGCCCCGGGGTCGCCCCCGCCATCACGGCTTTCACCAGCTTCGGCCCGGCCTCCAGCACGATCGCCGGCGGCATGCCGGAAACGTCGGGCGCCTCCCCGAGGGCGTCGTCGATGCGTTGATCGCGCACCGACGTGTCGTCGCCGAGCTTGATGAAGCGCTCCGGCCCGCGGTACCCGTAGCGATGGTCGTAGGCGAGCACCTGCGAACGCAGCGCGTTGTACGCGACCTGCTGGTCGCCGCTCGAGATCGTCGTGTAGACGTTCAGGCCGCGGTTGTAGGTCTCCTCGTGGAACACGTCGTAGACGAGCTGCCGCGCCAGCTCGGCCGCGAACTCGGCGCGCACGCGCGAGTGGGTCATGCTGGCCGGCGTCGCGCCGCCGGCGCGCGGCTTCAGCGGCTCGGCGAGCGCGGCGTCGAACGCCTTGCGGTCGATATAGCCGAGGGCGAGCATCCGCGACAGCACATAGTGCTGGCGCGCGCGCGCGCCCTTCGGGTTGGCGAGCGGGTTGTAGCTGCTGGGCGCCTTCGGCAGCCCCGCCAGCATCGCGCATTCGCCCAGGCTGAGGTCCGCGAGCGCCTTGCCGAAATAGGTTTGCGCCGCCGCGGCGAACCCGTATGCCCGCTGCCCGAGGAAGATCTGGTTGATGTAGACCTCCAGGATGCGGTCCTTCGCGAGCGAGGACTCGATCTTGTAGGCGAGCGCGATCTCGTAGATCTTCCGGATGTAGCTGCGCTCCGAGCTCAGGTAGAAGTTGCGCGCGACCTGCATCGTGATCGTGCTGCCGCCCTGCCCGCGCCGGCCGGACAGCAGGTTGACCAACGCCGCGCGGGCGATCCCGAGCACATCGACGCCCCCGTGGTGGTAGAAGCCTTCGTCCTCGGCTGCCAGGATCGCCTGCTTCAGCTGCTCCGGGACCTCCTGGATGGGCACGTAGCTGCGCCTTTCCTCGCCGAACTCCCCGAGAAGGACGCCATCGGAGCTCCAGACCCGCAACGGGATCTTGGGACGATAATCGGTCAGCGTGTCGATCGGGGGCAGGTTCGAGTACGCGATCGCGAACACGTAGGTCATCAGCAGCGAGCCGGCGACCATCGCGCCCAGCGCGGCCGACACGGCGAGGCCCGTGATGCGGCCGGGGCGGGTCGCCGACCATCGGCGGGCGCGCTCGAACAGCGAAGACAGCGGCGAACCTTGGGGAGAGGACAACGGCGACTCCGCGGGGGGCGGCGGGGGGTGCTCGGACGGCCTCGAGCTCCGGGGCGGCGATTATAGGCAGGCAGACACCGGAGGCGGCCGCCGGTTCCCCCCAACGCGCAGCCTGCCCATTCGATTGCAGCCGAAAGTACCGGAAAAGTGCCACTCATCGACCGTTCGAAGGGCTTGTGCAGGCTTTCACTCTATTGCTAGCATTTGAAGTAGCGTCCAATAAAACAGCGGTAAACTCTCGAAAGATAAAGGAAATGCGAGTCGCGGCACGGGGCGGACCCGATGTCGTCGGCGGCTTCGGCCTCGCGCAACTGACTCGCGCCCGGCATCGGAGGAGACTCGCAGGACTGCCTGATTCGGGATTGCCTGCTCGCACGGGAGTGCCGCTTTGGCTTTCGAACTGCCGTTCCTTTCCTCCAAGACACCTCCCTTGGTCGGGCTCGATGTCGGGTCCTCGAGCGTGAAGCTCGTCGAGCTCGCGGACTCCGGGGGCGGCGTGCTGCGCCTGGAAAGGTACGCGATCGAGTCGATCCCGCGCGGCGCGGTCGTCGACGGCAACATCGACAAGATCGACATCGTCGCCGATGCGGTCCGTCGCGTCTGGCGGCGGTCCGGGACGCGGGTCAAGAACGTCGCGATGGCGCTGCCTGCCTCGGCGGTCATCACCAAGCGCATCGCGCTGCCAGGCAACCTGCGCGAAGAAGAAATGGAAATGCAGGTCGAGAGCGAGGCCAACCAGTACATCCCGTTCGCGCTCGATGAAGTCAGCCTCGATTTCCAGGTGCTGGGGGCGATTCCGAACGCGCCGGACGACGTCGAGGTCCTGATCGCCGCCTCGCGCAAGGAAAAGGTCGAGGACAGGATGGCGGTCGCGCAGGCCGCCGGCCTGCGGCCGATCGTGGTCGACGTCGAATCGTTTGCGGCGCGGGCGGCGCTGATGCGGCTCATCGAGCAGCTGCCCAGCCGCGGCGACGGCCTCGTGATCGCGGTGTTCTACCTGGGCGCCAACACGACCAGCGTCACCGTGATCCTGGACGGCGAGGCGATCTACGAGCGCGAGCAGCCGTTCGGCGGGCAGCAGCTCACCGGCGACATCGCGCGCACCTACGGCGTCCCGGCCGAGGAGGCCGAGCAGAAGAAGCGCAGCGGCGACCTGCCGGCGAGCTACGAGAACGACGTGCTCAAGCCGTTCATCGACACCGCCGCCACCGAGATCACGCGCGCGCTGCAGTTCTTCTTCACGTCGACGCCGTACACGCGCGTCGACCAGATCATGCTCGCCGGCGGCTCTTCCGTGCTCACCGGCCTGGCCGAGGCGCTGATGGACCGGGCCCAGGTCCCGACCTCGGTGATCTCGCCGTTCAAGGGCATGGAGATCGGCGCCGGGGTGCGCGACAAGCAGCTGCGGCTCGACGCCCCCGCCCTGCTGACCCCGTGCGGGCTCGCGATGCGGAGATTCGACAAATGACGACGATCCGCGTCAACCTGCTGCCCCACCGCGAGCTGCGGCGCGAGCGGCAGAAGCGGGCGTTCTACCTTCTCACCGGGATCAGCGTGCTCGCCGGCGCCCTGCTGGTCCTCCTCGTATGGTCGGTGCTGGAGGGCTACCTCGCCAACCAGCGCGACCGCAACGAGCTGATCGCCGCGGAGAACCGCAAGCTGGACATCCAGATTAAGGAGATCGCGACGCTGCGCCAGGAGATCGACGCGCTGCGCTCGCGCCAGAAGGCGGTCGAAGACCTGCAGGCCGACCGCAACCAGCCCGTCTACCTGATGGACGAGCTGACCCGCCAGACGCCCGAGGGCATCTACCTGCGCGCGATCAAGCAGGAGGACCGCAAGGTCAACGTGGCCGGCTGGGCGGCGTCCAACGAGCGCGTGTCCGAATTCCTGCGCAACCTGCAGAACAACGCCAAATACGTCGAGCGCCCCGAGCTGATCGAGATCAAGCTCGCGGGCCAGAGCCCCCAGAACATCCAGCGCAGGCTGTTCGAGTTCTCGCTGAACTTCTGGATGAAACCCACCGGCGAGCGCGCGCCGACGGCCCAGGCCGGCGGCGGCAAGGCGCAGCCGGGGGCGCCGGGCTGAGCTCGGGCGCCCGGCGAACAAGGAAACCATGGCGACCACGCGCACGGATATCGCGGCCCAGTTCCGCGGCCTGACCCTCGACAACGTCGGCACCTGGCCGATGCTGCCGCGCATGACCCTCTGGGGCGCGGTCGTGCTCGCCTGCGCGGTGGGCGGCTGGGCGCTGTTCTGGCGCGGTCAGGTCGACGAGCTGGACCAGCTGCGCCAGCAGGAGGTCCAGCTCAAGGACCAGTACCGCAGCAAGCTTCAGCAGGCGATCAACCTCGAGGAGCTGCGCCGCCAGAAGGAGCAGGTCAACCAGTACGTGCTGACGCTCGAGAAGCAGCTGCCGAGCAAGGCGGAGATGGACGCGCTGCTGTCCGATATCAACCAGGCCGGCATCGGGCGCGGCCTGCAGTTCGAGCTCTTCCGGCCGGGTCAGGTGAACCTGAAGGAGTACTACGCCGAGCTGCCGATCAGCGTCAAGGTCTCCGGGCGCTATCACGACCTGGGCGCGTTCGCGAGCGACATCGCGAACCTGCCGCGGATCGTCACCCTGAACAACCTGAACATCCAGTCCGGGAAGGACGCCAACCTGACGCTGGACGCGACCGCCAAGACCTTCCGCTACCTCGACGAGGAGGAAGTGGCGGCCCAGCGCAAGGCGAAGGCGGCCAAGAAATGATGCGCCTCAAACACGCGGCCGCCGCCGTGCCGGTGCTGATGATCACCGCGATTCTCGCCGGCTGCGGCCTTTCCGACGAGGGCGAGATCCAGCAGTGGATGAGCGACCTCAAGCAGTCGATGAAGCCGACCACGCAGCCCGTGCCGGAGCCCAAGGAGTTCGCGCCCTTCGCCTACGACGCCCACGGGCAGGTCGACCCGTTCGACCCGCAGAAGATCCTGATGGCGGTCGCGCGCCAGGCGCAGGCGCGCGCGAGCGCAAGCGCCCTCAAGCCCGACCTCGACCGCAGGCGCGAGGTGCTCGAAGGTTTTCCGCTCGACCAGATCCGGATGGTCGGCATGATGCGCCAGGGCGGCAACAACGTCGCGCTGCTCGAAACCAACGGCTCGACCCACATGGTCCGGGTGGGCAACTACATCGGCCAGAACTTCGGTCTCGTCAGCCGCATCACCGAGACCGAAGTGACGCTGAAGGAAATCGTCCAGGATGCCGCCGGTGAATGGGTGGAGCGGCCCGCGAAACTAGAGCTGCAGGAAAGCCCAGCCGGGGCGCAGCAGGGGAGCAAGCGATGACATCGTCGATCAGAAGAATCGCCCAGCCGGCTGCGGCCGCGGCGGGGTCCGTTTTCGTCGCGCTCGCGCTGCTCCTGGCGCTCGGCCCGCGCGCCGCGCACGCGCAAGGCGAGGCCGCCGGCACGAACAGCATCGAGCGCATCGACGCGACCCAGACCGGCACCGGCGTCTTCCTGACGATCCAGCTGAAGGACCCGATCGGCGCGGTCCCGACCAGCTTCTCGGTCACGAATCCGGCCCGCGTCGCGCTCGACCTGCCGCTGACGGTCAACAACCTCGGGCGCAGCTCGGTCGAGATCAACCAGGGCGACCTGCGCTCGGTCAACGTGGTGCAGGCGCAGGGGCGCTCGCGCGTCGTCCTGAACCTGCGCCGGCCGATCACCTACGCGGTCACCGTGCAGGGCAACACGGTGCAGATATCGCTGGGCTCCACCGAGTCGCCGACCTTCCCGGCGGCCGAGGCGACGCCGCCGGCGGCAACCGCCGCCGCGCCGGCACCGGCTGCACCTGCCATGGCAGCAGCGCCGGCCGCCGCCGCGCCGGCGGCCCCCGCCGCCGCCGCGACAGCCGCCGGGCCGCGCTCGATCCGCTCGCTCGACTTCCGGCGCGGATCCGAAGGCGAGGGACGCGTCGTGGTCGACCTGAGCGACCCGAACACCAGCGTCGACATCCGCCAGCAGGGACAGACGGTCGTGGTCGACTTCCTCGGCACGACCCTGCCCGAGTCGTTGCGCCGCCGCCTCGACGTCACCGATTTCGGCACGCCCATCGCGCTGGTGAGCGCGAGCCAGCAGGGAGCCAACGTGCGGCTGACGATCGAGCCGCGCGGCCTGTGGGAGCAGAACGCCTACCAGACCGACAACCGATTCGTGGTCGAGGTCAAGCCGGTCAAGGAAGACCCGACACGCCTGTTCCAGGGCACGCGCCAGGGTTACCAGGGCGAGCGCCTGTCGCTGAATTTCCAGAACGTCGACGTACGCTCGCTGCTGCAGGTGATCGCCGACTTCACGAACCTCAACATCATCACCAGCGATTCGGTGCAGGGCTCGATCACGCTGCGCCTGAAGGACGTGCCCTGGGACCAGGCCCTGGACATCATCCTGCAGACCAAGGGCCTGGACATGCGCAAGAACGGCAACGTGATCCTGGTCGCCCCGCGCGACGAGCTCGCGACCAAGGAGAAGCTCGAGCTCGAAGCGCGCAGCCAGATCGCCGAGCTCGAGCCTCTTCGCACCGAAAGCTTCGTCGTCAACTACCAGAAGGCCGATGACGTGCGCAAGCTGCTGGTCGACGAGAAGCAGCGCCTGCTTTCCAAGCGCGGCAGCGTCGTGGTCGACACCCGGACCAACCAGCTGTTCGTCCAGGACACCGCGCAGCGCCTCGAGGACGTCCGCCGCCTGCTGACGCGGATCGACATCCCGGTGCCACAGGTGCTGATCGAGGCCCGCATCGTCGAAGCCGACGACCAGTTCAGCCAGGACATCGGCGCGCGGCTGGGGTTCGTGCACGTGTCGGGCCATTCGTGGATCAACAGCGGCATGGGCTCCCAGTTCACCCAGGGCGGCACCGGCACCGGCGCGGGCGGCACCAACACGATCGGGATCAACGGCACGACGATCACCAACCCGAATTTCGTCAACCTGCCGGCGGGCCAGCTCAACGGATTCAACGCGGGCTCGATCGGCATCACGCTGTTCAACAACAGCGTCACCAACCTGCTCAACCTGGAGATCTCGGCGCTCGAGCTCGACGGCCGCGGCAAGGTGATCTCGAGCCCGCGCGTCGTGACGGCCGACAAGGTCAAGGCGTCGATCGAGCAGGGTACGGAAATCCCGTATCAGAGCGTCTCGGCCGGCGGCGGCATCGGCCAGGTGCAGTTCCGCAAGGCCGTGCTCAAGCTCGAAGTCACGCCGCAGATCACGCCCGAGGGCGCGATCTTCCTCGACGTCAAGGTCAACAAGGACACGCCGAGCGCGACCGTCAGCAGCAGCGCCGGCGTCGCGATCGACACCAAGAACGTCGCGACCCAGGTGCTGGTGGAAAACGGCGGCACGGTGGTGCTGGGCGGCATCTACCAGCAGACCGAGCGGGTGACCACGACCCGGATCCCGGTGCTGGGCGAGCTGCCCGTCATCGGCGCGCTGTTCCGCGACCGGGCCAGGGTCAACAACCGCACCGAGCTGCTGATCTTCATCACGCCGCGCGTGATCTCGGAGCGCGTGACGGCGGCGGTGCGCTAGCTTCCCTTCCTCCTTCGCGCCTGGCGGCGCTACGGAGGACAGGCCCTCGGTCCCAAGGCTGCGAGCAAGCCCGAGGTCCCATAGCTATGACCGGACCTGTCCTCCGTAGCGCCGCCAGGCGCGAAGGAGGATCGATCTTCCTTGTCGGCATGATGGGCGCCGGCAAGTCCACGATCGGTCGCCTGCTCGCGGCCGCGGCGAACTTCGAATTCGTCGACGCCGATGCCGAGCTCGCCCGGCGTGCCGGCGCATCCATCTCGACCATCTTCGAGCTCGAGGGCGAGGCGGCGTTTCGCGCGCGCGAGTCGCAACTCCTCGGCGAACTGTGCCTTCGGCCGCGAATCGTGCTCGCCACGGGCGGCGGCGCTGTCCTGAGCGAGGACAACCGCGAGCTGCTGCGCCAAAACGGCCTCGTGGTCTTTCTCGAGGCCTCGGCCGACGAGATCGCCCGCCGCACCCGCAAGGACACCAGCCGTCCGCTCCTGAGCGGGGCCACCGGCGACGAGCGGCGCGCCCGCATCGAGGCGCTGCTGGCGCAGAGGGAACCCCTGTATCGCGAGGTCGCGCAACTGGTATTTCGTTCGGCAGCGAACAACCCCAAGCGGCTGGTCGAGGCGATCCTCGCGCATCCGCGGGTGGCCGCCACGCTTGCCCATGCCGCCGTCGAGGATGGCGGGCAGCCTTAGAATGGCCGCCATGCGGCGCATCGTCGTCGATCTCGCGGCACGGCCCTACGACATCTTCATCGGTGCCGGACTCATCGGGCGCCTGGCCGAGTTCGTCGCGCCACTGGCGCCGACCTCGATCCACGTCGTGTGCACCGACGTCGTCGAGCCGCTCTACGCGCAGCAGGTGCTGCGCGCGTGCGGCCAGGTCGCGCAGGCGCATCTGCTCACGATCGCCGACGGCGAGGGAGCCAAGACGCTCGAGACGGCCGCGCGCGTGATCGACGCCTGGGTCGCGGCGCGTGCCGACCGCAAGAGCGTCGCGGTGGCGCTCGGCGGCGGCGTGGTCGGCGACATCACCGGCTTCGCGGCGTCGATGTACATGCGCGGGATTCGCTTCGTCCAGGTGCCGACCACGCTGCTGGCGCAGGTCGACTCGTCGGTCGGCGGCAAGACCGGCGTCAATCACCCCAGCGGCAAGAACCTGATCGGCGCGTTCCACCAGCCGGCGGTCGTCGTGTCGGACACGGACACGCTGCGCACCCTGCCAGCGCGCGAGCTTTCGGCCGGGCTCGCCGAGGTGCTCAAGCACGGCCTGCTGGCCGACCACGGGTATTTCGAGCGCGTCGAGCGCGCCCTGCCCGGCCTGCGGGCGCTCGACCCGGACGACCTCGCGGCGGCGATCGCCGGCTCGTGCGAGATCAAGGCCGGCGTGGTCGCGCGCGACGAGCGGGAGCGGGGCGAGCGCGCGCTGCTCAACCTCGGCCACACGTTCGGGCACGCGATCGAAGCCCTGACCGGCTTCACGCGCTGGCTGCACGGCGAGGCCGTGGGCTGCGGGCTGTGCCTGGCGGGCGACCTGTCGGCACGGCTGGGCCTGATAGGACGCGACGACGTCGAGCGCGTCGACGCCGCCGTGGCGCGGGCGGGCCTTCCGACCCGGATCGCCGGGCTGTCGCGGCGGCAGGCGTTCGAGGCGATGCGCGGCGACAAGAAGGCCGAGGCCGGCCGTATCGGCTTCGTGGTCCTCGAGCGGATCGGGCGCGCGGCGCAGCGCCCCGTGGCCGACGAGCTGGTCGACGCGACGCTGGCCGCGGGGGGCTACGTGTGATCCACGACCCCGAGGCGCATCTCGCGGCGTACGCGGCGCGCTCGGTCGCCACGCGCGGGCGGCGCTTCGACGAGGAGGCGGCGCCGACGCGGACCCAGTTCCAGCGCGACCGCGACCGGATCGTCCACTCCACCGCGTTCCGCCGGCTCGAGTACAAGACCCAGGTGTTCGTCAACCACGAAGGCGACCTGTTCCGTACGCGATTGACGCATTCGCTCGAAGTGGCGCAGATCGCGCGCTCGATCGCGCGCTGCCTGCGCGTCAACGAGGACCTGGTGGAGGCGATCTCGCTCGCGCACGACCTCGGCCACACCCCCTTCGGCCATGCCGGCCAGGACGCGCTCAACGAGTGCATGCGCCCTTATGGCGGCTTCGAGCACAACCTGCAGTCGCTGCGCGTCGTGGACGAGCTCGAGGAACGCTACGGCGCCTTCGACGGTCTGAACCTCTGTTTCGAGACGCGCGAGGGCATCCTGAAACACTGCTCGCCAGACCATGCGCGGCGCCTGGGCGCGATCGGCGAGCGCTTCCTGCTGCGCCGCCAGGCGTCGCTCGAGGCGCAGATCGCCAATCTGGCCGATGAAATCGCGTACAACAACCACGATATCGACGATGGCCTGCGTTCGGGTCTGCTCGACGAGGAGGGCCTGGCGCGGGTGCCGGTCGTCGCGCGCCACGCCGAGGCCGTGCGCGCGCTCTATCCGCGGATCACGCCGCGGCGCGCGGTCAACGAAACGGTGCGGGGGATGATCAACACGCTGGTGGTCGACCTGGTGCGGGAGTCGGAGGGCCGGATCGCGGCGGCGGCGCCGCAATCGGTGGACGACGTGCGGCAGGCGCCGCCGCTCGTCGCGTTTTCCGCTGCGCTGCGCGCGGAGGCCGACGAGCTGAAGGTCTTCCTGCGCGACCACCTGTACCGGCACCCGCAGGTGATGCGGATGACCGCGAAGGCGCGCCGCATCGTGCGCGAGCTCTTCGCCGCTTTCCACGAGGAGCCGCGCCTGCTGGCGGACGATCACCGCGCGCGGGTGGAGCGCGACGGCCCGCGCGCGATCGCCGACTACATCGCCGGCATGACCGACCGGTACGCGATCCGCGAGCACCGCCGACTGTTCGCGGTCGGGGACGACTGAGCCCGACCGCCCGCGTCGGCCGCAGCGCCATGGCACGCCTGTCCCGCCTGACCGTCGCCGGCTATCCCCACCACATCATCCAGCGCGGGATCGACCGGCGCGAGATCTTCCGCGACCTGCGCGACCACGAACGCATGATCGCCGACCTGCGCGAGCTGTCGCGGCAGCACGCGCTCGCGGTCCACGCCTACGTGCTGATGCCCAATCACCTGCACCTGCTGGCGACGCCGGCCGACGCGGGCGCCGTCAGCAAGACGATGCAGTCGCTCGGGCGCCGCTACGTGCGCTGGTTCAACCAGCGCTGGGGCCGCACCGGCACGCTGTGGGACGGGCGCTTCCGCTGCACGGTGCTCGACCCCGACCGCTACCTGCTCGCGTGCGCGCGCTACGTCGAGCTCAATCCGATGCGCATCGGCCTGGTCGCCGACGCCGCCGAGTACCCGTGGTCGAGCCTCGCGCACCACCTCGGCCTGCGCGTCGACCCGCTGATCACCGAGCATCCGCTGATGTGGTCGCTCGGCAACACGCCGTTCGAGCGCCAGGCCGCGTACCGTCGCCTGTGCGAGACCGCGATCGACAGCGCGGACCTCGCGGCGATCCGCAACGCCACGCATTGCGGGTGGGCGCTTGGCGATCAGAGCTTCCTGCAGTCGCTCGCCGACCGCACCACGCGCCGCCTCGTCCCGATCCCCGTCGGGCGCCCCAAGCGGCCGCCGCAAGAGCAGCGCTGAACGTTCGTATCGCGTCCTGGGCACCCGGCGTCATCCCCGGGCGAAGTCCCGGGGATCCACGTCGACGTGGGCCGCAGAAGCTCCGCCTCGTGGCAGCGCGGACTGCGCGCGACATCAAGCCCGATCAACGCGAATCCGCGGCGCACGACAGCGCGTCGCGCGACTGAAGCCTCGCTAAGAATCGCCTCGGATGCGCAGCCTCGCGCATCCGTGAGACCGCTCGCCTGATCGCACCGCTCATTCGATTGCATCGACAACTGAATGCGATCCGTTCTCAGTCAGCACTAAGTCGCGAACGATTCCGATTCAGGCAATCGCAATCTCTCATTAACAGATTGATTGAATGATGAATTCTAATTGGAGCTGAATTTCTTCCTTATGTGCACACAAGAAAGAGGTAGGTCTCACCCCCAGAAAGTAGCGAGACGGACGAGGGCGGCACCCCCTCCCACCCGTAGGCCTGCGCCCTACAGACGCCCATACACGGGATCGCCAGAATGCGCCCTGACCGATTGGCGGACGCGCGTCTTGAGAGGGGGCGCAATCGACCCAAGCGGGCGCTGTCGATCAGCGCGGAGGTGAGGCGGCTGTCCTAAAACGAAGAGAGACGCCACTCATCAAGCCAGCGCGACAGCGAACAGCAAAGGTTTCGGCAGCAGATTCCTCGGCTTTGATTGCACGGGTGTAGGTCGGGACGGCACATACGCGGTTTGCGCAGGGCACGGCGAAGGTGGCTCTAACCGAACGGGAAGGTCTGTTCGATGCAGGCGAATGAGCCCGGGCCGGTGCACGCAAACAGTCTGAATTCAGGGAGTGATAGGGAATGAAAGACATGAACAAGATTCGACGCGGTTCTTTCAAGCTTAATCCCATGGCCGCCGCAGTCGCGCTGGCGGTGGTCGCGCAATTGCCGGTCAACGTGGCGCAGGCCAACGCGGGCTTCGGCACCAAGACCGACCTCACTGGCGCCACCGTCGACGTCCCGACCTACTTCGCGACGAGTCCGCAAGGCATCCGCCCCGCCTACAACCCGGCGCTGCACGCGCAGGACTCGACCGCCGTGACCGGCGCGACGATCGATGCGACCGGCAGGATCGTCACGGTTGCCAGCACCGCCGCCCTGAAGGTCGGTGGGTACGTGACCGGTGGCGGTTTCCCGGGCGGCACCCTGATCACGGCGATCACCCCGACCACCTTCACGACTTCGTCGGCGAGCTCGACACCGGGCGCGACCGCAGTGAGCCTTAGCGTGGCGAACCTCACGGTCGACACCGGCGCACCGCTGCGCAAGTTCGTCGACACGCTGGGCGGCGTCTACAACGGCCTGGAGAACCTGCCGGGCGCGACCGACCTGCAGTCGGGCATCCCGCTGGCGATCCCCGTAAAGTGGGTGAACCCGTACACCGGCGTGACGACCAGCGACGACTACTACGAACTCGCGATCGTCGAGTACACGGAACAGCTGCACAGCGACCTGGCCAAGCCGACGCGCCTGCGCGGCTACGTGCAGATCGAGACGCCGGCCCTTGCCGGCAAGAAGGACATCACCGGCCTGATCGGCAGCGAGCACATCAAGGCGACGTATCCTGATGGCACGCCGATCCTCGACGCCAGCGGCGCGCAGGTCTACTTCGCGCACAAGCCGCACTTCCTGGGCCCGGTCATCCTGGCCTCCGAACACACCGCGATCCGCCTCAAGGTCACCAACTACCTCCCGTACATCGATGCCAGCGGCAAGTCGGTGGGCTCGTGGAACGGCCAGGGCGGCGAATCGTTCATCCCGATGGACGAGACCATCGCCGGCGGCGGCCCGGTGACGAAGCAAGCCGTTGATCCGGTGACCGGCGCTCCCCTGCTCGATGCGACGGGCAATCCCTATTCCGTTCCCGTGCTGGTGAACGGCAAGCCGGTCAAGTTCTCGAACAACCGCGCGACCATCCACTGGCACGGCGGCGATTCGCCGTGGACCAACGACGGCACGCCGCATCAGTGGTTCACCCCGGCCGGCGACATCACGCGCACCATCAAGGATGCGAGCCACCCGAACGGCTACGGCGAAGGCGAGTCGTTCCAGAACGTGCCGGACATGCCCAACCCGGGTCCGGGTTCGGTGACCATGTACTACCCGGTCAACCTCAGCGGCCGTCTGATGATGTATCACGACCACGTCTCCGGCGAGACGAAGGTCAACGTCTACGAAGGCGAGGCCGCGGGCCTGGTCGTCTACGACCCGGTCGAACTCACGCTGGCCGCCAACGCGCTGAACACGACGCTCGCAACGACCCTGAAGCCGACGAGCGGCGCCCTGGCCGGCGCGACGATCCCGACCGGCCTGCTCGATGCGGTCGGCATCCCGCTGGTGATTCTGGACCGCAGCTTCGTGCCGAAGAACATCGGACCGACCGCGGTCGCCTCCGACGGCGTCACGCCGGCCTCGCAGGATGCCAAGTGGGACCTGACCCACTGGGGCCAGCCGGGCGACCTCTTCTTCCCGCACGTGTACGAGACCAACCAGGACCCGAACTCGATCGACGGCACCAACCCGGTCGGCCGCTGGGACTGGGGCCCCTGGTTCTGGCCGGTGTTCCCGGCGCAATTCTCGCTGCCCACCGGCAACTATGGCGATTCCGTCGCCACGCCCGAGGCGTTCATGGACACGACGATGGTCAACGGGCAACCGTATCCGACCATGACCGTGGATCCCAAGGCTTACCGCTTCCGGATCCTCGGCGTGCCCAACGACCGCTCGCTGAACCTCGGCTTCTACCAGGCGGTGGACGGCGCCGGCAAGGTCTGCGATGCGACCAATACCGCGCCGACGCCGAACCCCACCCAGGCCTATCCCGGCCAGGGCGCCCCGGCGCTTTGCACGGAAGTCCGGATGGTTCCGGCCGTGCCGACCGCGGGCTTCCCCGCGACCTGGCCGACCGACGGTCGCGCGGGTGGGGTGCCCGATCCCGCCACGGCCGGCCCGGACATCGTCCAGATTGGCAACGAGGGCGGCCTGCTGCCCGCGGTCGCGATCTGGAAGTCGCAGCCGGTCGTCTATGAGCAGAACGTCCGCAGCATCACGATCTTCAACGTGCTGGACCACGACCTGACGCTGATGCCGGGCGAACGCGCCGACGCCTTCGTCGACTTCACCAACTACGCCGGCCAGACCCTGATCCTCTACAACGACGCGCCGGCGCCGTTCCCCGGCTACGACCCGCGGATCGACTACTACACCGGCGTCGGCGACCAGACGATGGCCGGCGGTGCGTACGACACCCTGCCGGGCTACGGCCCGAACACCCGTACCGTGATGCAGTTCAAGGTCAACGCGACCAACACCTCCGGCCAGGGCGGCCCGCTGAACGTGGCGGCCCTGACGGCGGCGCTGCCGGTCGCATACGCCGCGACGCAACCGGCGCCGATCGTTCCTGAATCGGTCTACAACCAGGCCTTCGGCACCGCCAACGTCGACAACTACGCGCATATCGGCACCGGTTCGGGCGTCCAGCCGTACTGGGTGCTCAACGGCGGCGCGTTCGCGCTCACCGGCATCACCCTCACGACGGGCGGCTCGCTGTACCCGGCCGGCACGACGGTCACCATCGACCCGCCGCTGTGCACGCCGGTCGTTGCCGCAACGGCTTGCGCCCAGGCCACCGCCACCCCGGTGCTCGGCGCCGGCGGCGTCATCACCGGCTTCACCAACTTCGTCGCTGGGGCCGGCTACACCACGGTGCCGAACGTCACGTTCTCGGCGCCCGGTCTGGATGGAACGCGCGCTTCCGCGCTGATCACGGCCAACGGCTACAAGGTCATCAACAAGGCGATCCAGGAGCTCTTCGATCCGGTCTACGGCATGATGAACGCCACGCTGGCCGCCGAGCTGCCGTTCTCGACCGCCACCGTCGCCACCACCATCCCGCTCGCCTACGTCGACACCCCGATCGAGTACCTCGACGGGATCCACGACGGCGAAACCCAGATCTGGAAGATCACGCACAACGGCGTCGACTCGCACCCGGTGCACTTCCACCTGGTCAACGTGCAGGTCCTGAACCGTGTGGGTTGGGACGGCGTGGTGAAGCCGCCCGCGGCCAACGAAGTGGGCTGGAAGGAAGTCCTGCGGATGAATCCGCTGGAGGACGTCTACGTCGCCGTGAAGGCGGTGCACCCGGTGGTGCCGTTCGGCATCCCGCAGAGCCACCGCAGGCTCGATCCGTCGCAGGCGGACGGTTCGCAGCTGGGCCTCACCCAGATCGACCCGACGACCGGCAATGCGCCGACGTCGCAGACTTACATCGATCCGGTGACCGGGATTTCGGGTCCTCACGTCGTCACCGCGTACTCGAACCAGTTGACCGACTTCGACAACGAATACGTCTGGCACTGCCACATCCTGGGCCACGAGGAATTCGACTTCATGCGGCCGTTCGTCTTCCACCCGGACGTGGTGGTGCCTGACGCGCCGGCCACGGTGGCCGTGAGCTCCGCTGGCGTCGTGACCTGGGTCGACACCACGCCGGTCGGCGGTCAGGATGCCCAGGGCATCCCGACCGCGGGCACCAACGCCGCATATCCGACACCGACCAGCAGCCCGAAGAACGAAATCGGCTACAAGATCTACGCCAACGTCACGCTCGACGCAAACGGGTACGTGCCGGCCGCTTCGGTTCCCGTGGCGCTGATGCCTGCGAACACGACGACCTGGACCGATCCGGCGTACGTGGCCGGCAACGTCTACTACGTGGTGGCCTACAACGTGGCGGGCAACTCGCCGGCGGGTACCTCGGCGACGACGACCACGGCGAGCACCACCGTGACGCCGCCGACGCCGCCGGCGGCCACGCCAGGCACCATGGTCGTCACCGGTACGCTCGACGCAACCGGCAAGATCGTGACCGTCGCCGCGACGACCGGCCTGGTTGTGGGCGCCTCTGTCTCTGGCGGCGGCTTCCCGCAAGGCACGACGATCACGGCGATCAACAGCACGGTCGCGCCCTACACGTTCACGACCTCGTTCGTCAGCACGGCCGCGTGCGCCACGGCGCCCGCCACGCTGTGCGCTCCGGTGACCCTGACGGTGTCGCTTGCCGCTGCTGCGGCCACGCCGACGCCGGCAGCTGCTGCCGCGCCGTCGGGGCTGACGCAGGCGCTGAACACGAACGGCTCGACGACCCTGTCGTGGACGGCCGTTCCGGGTGCGATCACCTATACGGTGAGCACGGTGGAGACGACCAGCGCAGCCGTGGTGCTGCCTGCGGTCACCGCGACGGTCCTACCGATCTCCACGGCCGTGACCGGTGCGTCGATCGACGCCACGGGCAAGATCGTGACGGCCAGCCCGACCGGATTGGCGGTGGGCGGTTCGGTGTCCGGCGGCGGGTTCCCCGCGGGTACGTTGATCACCGCGATCTCCACCACCGGGTTCACGACCTCGATGCCCAGCGCCACGCCGGGCGCGACCGGCGTCGCCCTGAGCGTGCTGGCTCCCGTGATGACCTACACCACCCCGGTCCTCACGGCGGGCTCGACGTTCGTGTTCTCGGTCTCGGCGACCACTCTCAGCGGTACCACGGTGGCGGCGTCGACCGGCATGAACAACGGGCCGATGCTGGCCCCGGTGGCCTTCACCGGTGTCGTCGACGCCACGGCGGGCAGCGTCACGTTGAGCTGGGCGAACAACGCCCTGAACAAGGGCAACGTGGCCGGGCTGCAGTTGAGCTGGACCGGCGGCACCCATACGTTCCTGCCGACGACGACGGGCGCCACGGTGACCGGTCTGACGACGGGCACCGCGTACACGTTCAGCCTGCAGGCCGTGAGCAACGTGAGCACGGTCGCCGCCGTGCCGGCGGTGAACACGGTCACGCTGACCGCGCCTTGATGGGGGAGTGCCGGCGCCCGCCGATGGCTGGCGCCGGCCTGCCGAAACGAATGAATATCGAGCGCGCCGCCTGCAACGAGTCGTGCGCCTGATCGGGAAAGATTAGACAAATGCTGAAATTCATTGGGAGTCAGACATCGTGAAGCACGCCCAACGCAAGTCCTACCAGCTCAAGCCCATTGCCGCGGCAGTCGCTATCGCGCTGACCTCACCGCTCGCCGTCAACGTCGCATGGGCGGGTGCGGGCTACGGCTCCGGAGTCACGACCGGCAACGCCCCGGTATCGGTGCAGAGCTATTTCGCCAACAGCCCCTCGGGCCCCGCGCCGCAGTGGGTCGGTGGCGTCCTGCAAGTGCGCACCGACGGCAGCGCGCTGCCGGTCGAGCTCAACAGCGGCTCGTACCTGCGCAAGTTCGTCGACACGCTGCCCGGGTTCGGCTCGGCCAACGCCAACGACCTGGGCCAGTACATCCCGGTGGCGGTTCCCGAGAAGTGGGTCAACCCGCTCGTCATCGACCCTGCGACCAAGCTGCCTCTGGTGACCGGTGACGATTACTACGAGATCGCCGCCGTCGAATTCACCGAGCGCATGCACAAGGACCTGCCGAAGGCCACGCATCTGCGCGGCTACGTGCAGCTGGAAACGCCCGGCAACGCGGCGACCAGCAAGCACATCGCGCTGACGTACCCGAAC
This sequence comes from uncultured Burkholderiaceae bacterium, assembly GCA_964512305.1. Taxonomy (GTDB): domain Bacteria; phylum Pseudomonadota; class Gammaproteobacteria; order Burkholderiales; family Burkholderiaceae_F; genus CAZEIW01. Next base: position 17,102 of record CAZEIW010000048.1, read on the forward strand.
GGCACCCCGATCACCAAGAGCGTCACGGATCCGGTGACCGGCCTGGTCACGCAGGTTCCGGTCCTGGCCTACGACAACCCGCACCACCTGGGCCCGGTCATCACCGCGACCAAGGGCACGGCGGTGCGCGTCAAGTTCACCAACTACCTGCCGGTCGGCGGCAAGATGTTCCTGCCGGTCGACCCGACGATCGCCGGCGCCGGCTTCGGGCCGGATGGCGTCACGCCCTACACGCAGAACCGTGCCGGCATGCATCTGGTCGGCGGCGAAGCGCCGTGGGTCAGCGCGGGCACGCCGCACCAGTGGGTCGCGCCGGCCGGCGAGACCGCGGCGTACGCCGCAGGCATGGGCAAGGGCGTCAGCGCCAAGAGCGCGCCCGACATGACCGATCCGGGCGACGGCTCGATCAACCTGTATTTCCCGAACGACATGTCGGCGCGGTTCACGTTCATCCAGGACCGCACGTCCGGGATGACGCGCCTGAACGCCTACGCCGGCCTGGAAGCCGGCTACGTCGTCACCGACCCGATCGAGCAGACGCTGATCACCGGCGGCACGCTCACGGGTGGCGGCCTGGGGACGAAACAGGTCGCGGTCGCCGCGGGGACCCTCCCTGCCGCCACGCTGCCGCTGATCATCGAAGACAAGACTTTCGTGCCGGTCAACGTCGCGCAGCAGGACGCGCTGTGGGACACCGTCAACTGGGGTCAGCCGGGCGACCTGTGGTTCCCCCACGTCTACGAGCCGAACCAGAATCCGGCCATGGCCAACGGCGTGAACCCGGTCGGCCGGTGGGACTACGGCCCGCTGTTCTGGCCGATCTTCCCGGTCTCGCCCGCGAAGGCGACGCTGCCCTCGCCGAGCTTCACGCCCGAAGCCTACCTGGACACGCCGCTCGTCAACGGTACCGCCTATCCGACCGTGACGGTCGAGCCGAAGGCGTATCGAGTGCGCATCCTCAACGCCAGCAACGACCGCTACTACAACCTGGGCTTCTACGTCGCGGACCCGACGCCCACCGTCGCGCCGGCGCTTGATCAAAATGGCAACCCGATCGTCACGGCGGCCGGCGTCCAGCAGTACCTGACGAACACCGAAGTCAAGATGGTTCCCGCTGCCGCGGATACCGCCGGCCTCCCCGCCGGGTGGGACCCGGTCAATGGAGTGCAGCTGCCGCTGCCGCAGTTCGGCACGACGTTCGGGGGCTGGCACATCAACGCCGAACCCTCGGGGCCCTCGCGCGCCTGGCCGGTCGACGGCCGCGCCGGCGGCGCCCCCGACCCGACGACTTCCGGCCCGGACTTCGTCGTGATCGGCAACGACGGCGGCTTCATTCCGCAGGGGACGGACATTCCGTCGCAACCTGTCACCTATGAACAGAACCGTCGCAGCATCACGGTCACCAACATCTACGGCTACGGCCTGCTGGTGGGACCGTCGGAGCGCGCGGATACGGTGGTCGACTTCACGCCGTTCGCCGGCAAGACCCTGATCCTGTACAACGATGGGCCGGCGCCGACGCCGTTCAACGATCCGCGCAACGACTACTACACCGGCGATCCCGACCAGACCGCGCTGGGTGGCGCCTACACCACCCAGCCGGGTTACGGTCCGAACACGCGGACGATCATGCAGATCGTGGTCGGCACGTCCGTCACGAGCGGCGGTCCTCTGAACGCCACGGCGCTGGCTGCCGCCCTGCCGGCCGCCTATGCCGCGTCGCAGCCCGCGCCGATCGTGCCCGAGTCGGCGTACAACACCGCCTTCGGCACCATCGACACCGACAACTACGCCCGCGTCGCGACGGGCTCTGCCGCGCAGCCCTCGCTGGTCTTCACGCACAGCACCGGCGCGGCGGGCACGACTTTGAGCCTGACCGGGTTCAGCCTCGTCACGTCCGGCGGAGCCGGTACCGGTTCCGGCTCGGGTTACCTGACCGCGCCGCAGGTCGTCCTCAACGGCGGCGGCGCCGGCACGGGCGCCTCGGCGACCGCGACCATCAATGCGGCCGGCCAAGTGAACGGCGTCACCTTCACCAGCACGGGTTCGGGTTATACGTCGGCGCCGACGGTCTCCTTCATCCCGAGCAGCACGCTCGCCGGGATCACCATCAACGACGGCGGCGCCGGTTACACGTTGCC
>CAZEIW010000049.1:0-5062 GCA_964512305.1 uncultured Burkholderiaceae bacterium
GTCCGGAAAGACGCTGCAGGACTACTTCTACCAGATCGTGTTCCTGCTGCATCTGGTGCTGGGCTTCCTGATCGTCGTTCCCGTCATCGTCTTCGGCGCCCTGCACTTCCGCAATGCGCACACACGTCCCAACCGGCGCGCCGTGCGCGCGGGGATCGCGCTCTTTTCCACGGCACTCGTCCTGCTCGCAACCGGCATCGCGCTGACGCGCCTGGGCTTCTTCGACCTCAAGGATCCGGCGCTGCGCAACGGCGCGTACTGGGTGCACGTGATCTCGCCGCTGGTGCTGGCGTGGCTCTACGTGCTGCACCGGCTGGCCGGCAAGCGGATCGACTGGAGGCTCGGATGGCGCTGGGCGGCTTTCGCAGCGACCTTCGCGGCCGTGATGCTGGCGATCCAGGCGCAGGACCCGCGGCACTGGAACGTGAAAGGCCCCGCGTCGGGCGCGCAGTACTACTCGCCGTCGCTGGCGCGCACGGCCACCGGCAACTTCATCCCGGCCAAGACGCTGATGATGGATGCCTACTGCCGGGAGTGCCACCAGGACACTTACGAGAAGTGGGACCACAGCGCCCACCGCTTCAGCTCCTTCAGCAACCCCGCGTACCTGTTCTCGGTGAGGGAGACGCGGCGCGTCGGCATGCAGCGCGACGGCAACGTCCATGCGTCGCGCTGGTGCGCCGGCTGCCACGACCCCGTGCCGTTCCTCTCGGGGGCCTTCGAGAGCGCCCGCTTCGACGATGCGAACTACGACATCGGCAAGGACGCCATGGCGGGAGCCGGCATCACCTGCACGGTGTGCCACGCGATCACCCACGTCAATTCGACGCGCGGCAACGCCGACTTCACGATCGAGGAGCCACTGCACTACCCGTTCGCGTTCAGCGACAACCCGTTCCTGAAATGGGTCAACCGCCAGCTCGTGAAGAGCAAGCCGGCATTCCACAAGAAGACGTTCCTGAAGGACTTCCACCGCAGCGCCGAGTTCTGCTCGACCTGCCACAAGGTCCATTTGCCCGAGCAGCTGAACCACTACAAGTGGGTTCGCGGGCAGGACCATTACGACACCTACCTTCTCACCGGCGTCTCCGGGCACTTCGCGCAGTCGTTCTACTACCCGCCCGTGGCCACGCACCGCTGCGCCGCCTGCCACATGCCGCTGATGCCGTCCGACGACTTCGGCGCGCGGCGCTTCGACGACGCCGGCCGGCTCGAGATCCACAATCACCAGTTTCCCGCCGCCAACACGGCGCTGCCGAAGCTGCTCGGTTACCCGGACTGGGTCAACGAATCGCACAGGAAGTTCCTCGAGGGCGTGGCGCGGGTCGATCTCTTCGGCCTCAAGTCCGGTGGCAGCATCGATGGCGAGCTGGCCGCGCCGCTGCGCCCGACCGTCCCGACGCTTGAACCCGGCCGGCGCTATCTGCTGGAAGCGGTGATCCGCACGCTCAGGATCGGGCATCCGCTGACGCAGGGCACCGCCGACTCGAACGAGGTCTGGCTGGACGTCGTGCTCAAGAGCGGCGACCGCATCGTGGGCCGCAGCGGCGCGATGGACGACGGCGGCGCGGTCGATCCGTGGTCGCATTTCGTCAACATCTACATGCTGGACCGTAACGGCAACCGGATCGACCGGCGCAATCCGCAGGACATCTTCACGCCGCTCTACAACAACCAGATTCCCCCGGGCGCGGCCGACACGGTCCACTTCGCGTTCACGGTGCCGCCGGGCCTGAAGGCCCCGCTCGATGTCGAGCTGCGGCTGCAGTACCGCAAGTTCGATGCGACGTACGTCCGCTACTTCACCGGCGATCCGGCCGCGAAGGACCGGCTGCCGGTCGTGACGCTGGCGAGCGACCGGCTGACGTTCCCGGTGAAAGGCGTCGCCGCGGCAGTGGACAATGCCGCCTCCACCATCGATCCATGGCAGCGCTGGAACGATTACGGCATCGGCCTCCTTCGCAAGGGCGGCCGGGGCGAGCTTCGCCAGGCCGAGGCCGCGTTCACCGAGGTCGAAAAGACGGGGCGCGGAGACGGCGCGCTCAACCTCGCCCGCGTGCAGCTGCGCGAAGGCCGGCTCGACGACGCCGCCGCCTCGCTCGAGCGCGCCGCGAAGGCGAAGGTTCCCGCCTACCCGTGGTCGGTGACCTGGTTCAGCGGCCTCGTCAACAAGCAAAATGGCCGCCTCGACGATGCGATCGGCGACTTCCGCAACGTGGTCGAGACCCGTTTCGCGGAGGCGCGCAGGCGCGAGTTCGACTTCGCCGAGGATTTCGTCGCCCTCGACGAGCTCGGCCAGACGCTGTTCGAGCGGGCCAAGCAGGAACGCGGGCCGCAGCGGCGCGCCGAGCGTGAAAGGCTGCTGCGCGAAGCGGCGTCCTGGTTCGAAAGGACGCTCGCGCTGGATTCCGAGGATCTGGCCGCGCACTACAACCTCGCCCTGATCGACGCGGAGCTGGGCGACGAGACGCGAGCGGCCGAGGAACAGGCGCTTTACGCGCGCTACAAACCCGACGACAACGCCCGCGATACCACGGTCGCCCTGCACCGCCTGCACAACCCCGCCGCCAATCACGCGGCGGAAGCGGTCGTCGTCTACGACCTGCAGCGCGAGGGGCGATACGTCGCCGGCGTCGGCCCGATCCTCGAGCCCGCGATCTCGGTTGCCGCGACCGCCGATGAAAGACCCCCAGCTCCCGCCCGCTGACGAGGAGAGCGGCGAGTACGTCGACGCCGACGACCGCCGCATCGGCATCGCATTCCGCCGCTCGCTGTGGATCATCGGGGCGGCCGCGCTGGTGGCGGGCGCCCTCTATCTGGCAGCCCGGCGTCCGCACGAGGCAGCGTCTTTCACCGAGGCCAAGGTCGAAGCGCCGCGCGCACCGCAGCGCGCCGCGGTGACCCCTCCGCCCGCCCGGTTCACCGATGTCACCGCGGCCTCCGGGATCGACTTCGTCCATCACAACGGCGCCTACGGCGAGAAGCTGCTGCCCGAAACGATGGGCGGGGGCGTCGCGGTGATCGACGTCGCCAACAACGGGCGCGCGGACCTTCTGTTCGTCGACTCAGGCAGCTGGCCCTGGAAGCCGGCGCAGCAGTCCTACCCGACGCTGCGGCTCTACCGCAACGACGGGCATGGGCATTTTCACGATGCCACGGCGGGCTCAGGCCTCGACTCGGTGCACCTGTACGGGATGGGCGTGGCCGTCGGCGATTTCGACAACGACGGCTACGACGACATCGTCGTCACGGGCATCGGCGGAATCCATCTGCTGCGCAACCTCGGCGGAACGGGCAGGTTCGAGGATGTCACGCGCAGGGCGGGCATCGCCTCGGGGCCGGGGGACTGGAACACGTGCGCCGCGTTCTTCGACGCCGACAACGACGGCTTCCTGGATCTCTTCGTGTGCCGGTACGTCCGCTGGTCGCCTGCGATCGACCGCGCGATGGACTTCCGGATGACCGGCATCGGGCGCGCCTACGGGCCGCCCAATTCGTTCGAAGGAACCTACCCGCGCCTGTTCAGGAACAACCGCAACGGGACGTTCACCGACGTCAGCGAAAAGGCGGGCCTGCGGGTGGTCAACCCGGCCACCGGCAAGCCGATCGCCAAGTCGCTCGGCGTGCTGCCGATCGATCTGAAGGGCGACGGCTGGATGGATCTCGTCGTCGCCAACGACACGGTCCGCAACTTCCTGTTCCTCAACCAGCACGACGGAACCTTCAAGGAGGTCGGCGCCGAAAGCGGCCTCGCGTACGACGTCAACGGCAACGCTCGCGGCGCGATGGGGATCGACGCCGCGTACTACCGCAACGACCAGGACCTGGCGATCAACATCGGCAACTTCGCCAACGAGATGTCGGCCCTCTACGTGGGCGGCGGGCCGAAGGCGCGCTTCGAGGATCTGGCCGTCGTCGAAGGCATCGGCGCTGCCACCCGGCAGGCGCTGACCTTCGGCGTGCTGTTCTTCGACTACGACCTCGATGGGCGGCTCGACCTGTTCCATGCCAACGGGCACATCGAGGACCGGATCAACCAGGTCCAGGCGAGCCAGCAGTATGCGCAGCCGATGAAGCTGTTCTGGAACTGCGGCAACGGGTGTCCGGGCGCATTCGTGGAAGTGCCGGCCGGCCAACTCGGGGCGCTGTCGAAGGCGATCGTCGGACGGGGTGCCGTCTATGCAGACCTCGACGGGGATGGAGATCTCGACCTGGTGGTCACGCAGATCGGAGGGCCGGCGCTCGTGCTGAAGAACGGTCAGGCGTCGGGCAGCCACTGGTTGCGGGTGCGCCTGGAGGGAGGGGGGAAGGTCAATCGGGACGCGATCGGGTCGTGGGTGGAACTGACGGCGAACGGCGTGATGCAGCGCCGGCAGGTGATGCCTACCCGGGGCTATCTGTCGCAGGTCGAGCGGACGCTGACGTTCGGGCTGGGCAAGGCGGATATCGTCGAAGCGCTCAGGGTTCGCTGGACCGACGGGACGGCTCAGGACGTTGCGGTGCCGGGGGTGGATCGGGAGATTCACGTGAAAAAAGCAGCGGCACGGTAGGTGCCGGCATGCCGGACGGTGCTTTCGTCCACCGTTTGCAGCCGGTTCGGCGCGATCCAACCGCGCCGCCGCCTGTGCCGACCTTTCATCCGAGCGTCGCGTTCTCGGCGAGCGCCAGCACGACCGGGGCGCGACAGGCGGCGCAGCGAGAGGCCTCACCATCGTGCGAGTCGTCGTTCAGATGCACCTCGCCCCGGTGGTCGCAGGCATCGCACCGGTACACGTAGCGCACGGTTCCAGGCAGCAGTTCATTCATTTCCGAGCTCTCATCCCGATTACGCCCCGGCCGTCACTTCACCTGCAGCATCAAGTGCTCGTAAGGCGTTCCCGGCCACATCACATACGGCTTGTTGACGTCCCCTTTGGCATCGCGCGGATAAGCCTGCATCATGCTCTTGGCTTCGGCCCCGACGATCATCACATGCGGTCCGGTCTTGATCCAATTGTTATTCGGCGTCTGTTCGGTCGCAAACGGATCGGTGTTGCTGGTGCCATTGTCGCCCTTGAGCATG
>CAZEIW010000050.1:0-17035 GCA_964512305.1 uncultured Burkholderiaceae bacterium
AAACGCGGACGCCTCATCCGGTGCCGACGTGGATCCCCGGGACAAGCCCGGGGATGACGAAGTGGGGAGCGGGGACGACGAAGTGGGGAGCGGGGACGACCGGGTGGAGAGCGAAGCCATGGCGACGGCCATCCCCTCCCCGCCGCCGGCATACAGCACGCACCGCACGCGCCGGTCCCCCGGCATCTCGATAAGCTCCGGCCTCGTGCTCGCGCACCGCTCCAGTGCGACCGGACACCGCCCGACGAAGCGGCAGCCGGGGAACGGGCGGTCGAGCGGCGGCACGGTGCCGGGAATCGCGGCCAGCCGCTCGCCGCGCCGCCGGGTTTCCGGCAGCGCGCCGAACAGCAGCTGCGCATACGGATGCAGCGGCCGCGCGAAGAACTCGCGCGCGTCGGCGATCTCGACCACCTGCCCGGCGTACATCAGCGCCACGCGGTGCGCCATCTGCGACACCACCGCGAGGTCGTGCGTGATCAGCAGCATCGCCATTTTCTGCTGCGCCTGCAGATCCTTGAGCAGCTGCAGGATCTGCGCCTGGATCGTCACGTCGAGCGCGGTGGTGGGCTCGTCGGCGATCACGAGCTCCGGCTCGGCCGCCAGCGCGATCGCGATCATCACCCGCTGCTTCTGCCCGCCAGAAAGCTGGAACGGGTAGTCGTCGATGCGGCGGCCGGGGTCGGGCAGCCCGACACGCTCGAGCCATTCAAGGGCGCGCCGGCGCGCGGCGGCGCCCCGCAGCTCCGTATGGCGCTCGATCGTCTCGATGATCTGGTCGCCAACCCGCAGCACGGGGTTCAGGCTGGTCGCGGGCTCCTGGAAGATGATGCCGACCCGCCGTCCGCGCAGGTCGCGCATGCGCCATTCGGGCAGCGGCACGATATCGGTGCCGTCGATCTCGATCGATCCGGCGCCGACGCGGCCGTTGTCGGGCAACAGGCGCGTGATCGACAGCGCCGTCATCGACTTGCCGCAGCCCGATTCGCCGACAAGCGCGAAGGTTTCGCCGCGCGGGATCGAGAAGCCGGCCCCGTCGACCGCGATGACGACGGACTCGCCGGTGGCGATTTCGGTGCGGAGGTCGTGGACGGTCAGCATGGGTGGGTCGGTGGGCAGCGTGCCAGGATGCAAACCCTCACCCCCGGCCCCTCTCCCGCAAGCGGGAGAGGGGAGGCACGGCGGCTTTTGAGCTCCCCTCTCCCGCTTGCGGGAGAGGGGCCGGGGGTGAGGGTGCGCGCCCCGGGGGATGACAGTAGCTTGCGACGACCGTTCACCGCCTCACCGTCCTCGGATCGAACGCGTCGCGCACCGCGTCGGCGAAGAAGTTCGCGGCCAGCACCAGCGTGAACATGAAGGTGAAGGCCGCCACGAGCGACCACCAGATCGGCGGTTCGCGCCCGAGCTCCAGGCGCGCGGTGTTGATGAGCGTGCCGAAGCTGGCCATCGTCGGATCGACGCCGATGCCGATGTAGGACAGCACGGCCTCGGCCAGCACGAGGCCGGAAAAGGAGATCACGATGTTGATCAGAATCACGTGCATCAGGTTGGGAAGCAGGTGCACGCGCATGATCCGCGCCGGGGCGACGCCGAACGCCTTGGCGGCCTGCACGAATTCGAGCTCGCGCAGCTTCATCACCTCGCCGCGCACCAGCCGGCACAGTTCGGTCCAGCTGGTCATGCCGAGAATCACGCACAGGAAGAACAGCCGCGCGTCGGTGCGCTCGGCCGAGGTCTCGAACAGTTCCGGATGGCCCTCGATGAACACCGTCAGCAGCAGCACGGCGGCGGCGATCAACAGCACGTAGGGGATCGAGTTGATCACCGTGTAGACGTACTGGATCGCCTCGTCGACGGCGCCGCGAAGGAACCCCGCCAGAAGGCCCAGGCCGACCGAGAACGGCAGCGTGACGAGCGTGGTCATGGTGCCGATCACGAGCGCGGTCCGGATGCTCTTCAGCACGATGTACAGAAGATCGTTGCCGACGCGATCGGTGCCGAACGCGTGGTACTCGACCGACACCGACGCCAGCACGCCCGCGATCACCGCCAGCACGCCGAGCGTCGCCAGCACGGTGGCGGTCGGGTAGTCGGTCCGCCCGGCAGCGATGTCGCGCATGGACTGCGCCAGCGGAACGCGAAGGCGGCGCGCCCGCCATCCGGCAACGATCAGCACCAGCGCGGCCGCGACCGCGGCGCCGCCGGCGGCTCCGGCCACGGCCCGCCGCATGACGTCGGGCCAGCGCTGCGCCGCCGGGTCGCGCAGGTCGGCGCCGCCGTACTTCAGGCGCAGGTAGACCCGTTCGGTGCCCCCGTTGGGCAGCGGAACCGCCTCCTTCTCGTAATCGAGGTAGTCGAGCGGGTACGAATAGCTTCGCTCGGTGCGCTGGCGCAGATGAGTCAGCAGCGCATCGAGCGCCGAGTACGTGATCGGCGAGTAGGCCGTGGCCTCGCCGGGCGCGCTCGACAGGCGCACGCGGTAGTGGACGCAATCGAGCAGTCCGACCAGGACGAAGAAAGCCAGCACCGTCACCGCGGCGCACCCGACCGGGCGCTTGAACGCCTGGCGCCAGGTCGCCGCGAGGTGGGGCGACCGCGCCACGCGGCGGACGTATACCGCGACCGCGGCAACCAGCAACCAGACGACGACGTCGGTCCAGAGGAAGACGGGCTTCACGAGCGTGCACCGCTCATTGCAGCCGGATCCTCGGGTCGACCATCGTGTACACGACGTCGATCATCAGGAACGCGATGATGTACAGCGTCGAGCCGATGAAGACCATCGCCCGCACGATGCCGAAATCCTGCTGCGTGACGCCCTCGATCGTGTAGTTGCCCAGGCCCGGGATCGCGAAGAAGGTCTCGGTGACGATCGTGCTCGTGAACACCACGGGAAGCAGCAGGCCCGAGCTGGTGACGATCGGGATGAGCGAGTTGCGCAGCACGTGGCGCCCCAGCACGACGAATTCCGACAGGCCCTTGGAGCGCGCGGTGCGGACGTAGTCCTTGCCGAGCTCCTCCAGGTAGATCGTGCGGAACAGCCGCGCGTCGGGGCCGAGCTGCCCGATGATCAGGATCAGCACCGGCAGCACGAGGAACACCTCGGCGCGCGAGCCCGGAGCGAATCCGGAAATCGGCGTGAGCTGCAGCACCTTGCCGAACACGTACTGTCCCATGATGATGTAGAACAGCGTCGATATCGACATCAGCGCCACCAGCAGCGTCACCCCGGCCGCGTCGAGGCGGGTCGCGCGGTACATCACCAGCGCCAGCGCGAACAGCACCGACGCGCCGACCGCGAACACGAACACCTGCAGCGCGATCAGCAGCGACGGCAGGAAGCGCAGGCGGATGTCTTCGGCGATGTCGAAGCCTTCGTTGGTCTTGCCGAAATCGAACGAGAAGACGCGCCGCGAGCTGTCGAAGAAGACCGTGTCGGTCAGCCGGCGCATGCCGGAATCCTTCGCGTTGTAGAACAGCGGACGGTCGTAGCCGTGCTCCGCCTTCCAGCGCTCGATCGCCTCGACCGTCACGCGCCGGCCGAGCTGCAGGCGGGCCTGGTCGTCCGGGGTGTTGACCGCGAAGAACATGACGAACGTGAGCAGGTTGACGCCGAGCAGCACGAGGACGGCGTAGAGCGCGCGGCGGACGAAGTAAGCCCCCATGGGTTCTATGCGGGCCCGTTCGGCCGCCGCCGGGGCGGCACCTTCGAAGCCCGGGCGTCCGTCGTTGCGCGGGTCGTCACCGGGCGTTCCATACAAGCGCGGTGCGGGCGTCGCGCCGCTCGCGCTCGCGCCACACCCACCAGGAGGGGACGAACACCAGCAGCACCGCCAGCAGCATCAGCGGCACGGGCCACCACTGCGGCTGGTTCCATTCCCGGATCTTCTGCATCCGAAGCTCGGGGTCGACGCGCAGGTACTTGAGCTTGTCGTTGATGATGAAGGTCGCCACGCCGTTGCGAACCCAGGGCTGGAAGGCCGCGGTGCTGGCCGGAAAGATGCCCCACATCCACACCGCGTCGTCGCGCGCGATGTCGATCATCCGGTCGATCGCGGCCTGCCGCTGCGGACCGTCCGGCAGGTCCTTCATCACGTTGTACAGCCGGTCGTACTCGGGATTCTCGTAGTTGGCGGTGTTCTCGCCCTGCGACCTGGAGCGCGCCTGCGGCCCGTAAAGCAGGAACAGGAAGTCCTCCGGGTCGGGATAGTCGGCGAGCCAGCCCCAGAAGAAGATCTGGTGCGCGCCCTTCAGCGTGCGTTCCTGGAAGCGGTTGTAGTCGGTGGCGCGGACCACCAGTTGGATGCCGAGCTTGGCCATCTGCTTGACGTGCCAGTCGAGCAGGTCCTGGGAACCCGGCCCGGCGCCGGTCGTGTCGTAGTACAGCACCAGCGGAAGCCCCGACTTCGCGTCGCGCCCTTCCGGATAGCCGGCCTCGGCCAGCAGCCTCTTCGCATCGGCCAGCGGACGGCGCTGCGGGTGCCCGTCGACCCAGACGTGAGTGATGGGGTTGATGCCCTCCCTGCCGCCACGGTATCCGAACAGCCCCGGCGGCACGGGCCCCATCGCCACCTGCGACGGACCGTTCTTGTCGATGAAGATCGCGGCGTACTCTTCCCAGTCGGTCGCGATCGAGATCGCCTGCCGCAGCTTGCGGTTGCGTTCCTGCTGCTGCGGCGTGTCGCCCTTGCCCACCACCGGGTCGAGCCAGTTGAAGCCCATGTACCACATGTTGGGATCGATTCGAGTGTCGAACTGGATCCCGTGGTCGGTCAGCATCTTCGCACGGCCGGTGTGGTCCATCAGTTCCTTCTGCAGCTTGAACACCCTGTCCAGGCGCTCGACCTCCGGCGCATCGTAGTAGCCCTGCAGGAACTTGACCTCTTCCGGTTCGCTCTCCTTCTCCTTCGAGAACACGATCATGTCGAGGAACGGCAGCGGCTTGCCGGCATCGGCCAGCAGGCCCTTTTCGGCGTCGCCCGGCATGCCCTCGGTCGGGTAGCGCTGCAGGCGGAAGTTGGGATTGCGCTTGAGGAGGTAGCGGTTGGGGCCTTGCTCGGCGAGCAGGAACGGGCCGGTGCCGATCGGCCAGAAATTCAGCGTCAGGGCGTTGTCGGCCATGCCACGCTGCGCGTAGAAGCGGTCGGCCTCCCAGGGGATGGGCGAGAAGAAGCTCATCTGGAGCCAGTAGCGGAACTGGGGGTACTTGCCGACCAGCCGGATCTGCAGCGTGTAACGATCGAGCGCGCGCGCGCCGCTGAACGGCACCTCGCGCAGGTCGCGCCACGGCAGGTACTGGTCGCGCGGGTCGTGCCCGGCGAGCGCCCGCTCGCGCTCCGCGCGCAGGCGGTCGCCGAGATCCTTCAAGCCCTCGATGTACTGGACCATCAGGCCGTAGATCGCCGACGGCGTCGGCACATAGGGGCTGGCGAGGCGCTTGATCTCGTAGACGTAGTCGTCCGCGGTCAGTTCGCGCGTGCTGGTCGCGGCGCCCGCCAGCGGAAAGTCGTCGATGCTGAAGCGGTGTTCGATCTGCTGCGGCGTCAGGTCCTGGTACAGGTAGCGCCCTGAGGCGTCGCGCGCCAGCGCCGGATGCGGCTGGTAAACGATGCCCGGAATCAGGTGCAGCGTGTAGATGCTGGCGGCCACCTGCGCGCCCGTCGCGTCCTCGGGCAGGCGCCGGCCGTCCTTGTCGAGGTAGACGATCTCGGGCATCGCGGTCAGCGTGCGCGGCTCGAGCGTGTAGGGGCGCTTGAGATAGTTGAACTGCAGCGGCGGCTCGTAGACCGACCACATCCAGGGCGTCTCGACGTTGCTGTAGGAGCTGACCGGGTCGAGGTATTTCGGCCGTTCGTTGAACGACGTGAAGAACACGTTGCCGGCCAGCCATTGCCGCGGGTAGGGCGAGTTCGTCACGCGGTCGCAGCCGCCCAGGCACAGCGACAGCGCGCACGCCGCCGCCGCTGCAGCCAGCCATCCACCGCGGATCCCGATCGACACCGGTGTCTCCTGCGCTATCGCGGTCCGTGCCGCTCCCATCCTCGACTCAAGCCGGCCGCTGCACGCGCTCGCTTCCCCGAGCGGCGGCCATTGTACGTTCAGCCTGCCGTAAGCCGCCTCATCCGATCGCACCTCAGACCGCGCCGCCAGTCAGGCTAAACTGCGCGCCGTGCAGACGGCCGCGGCAGACACGTGCTTCGTATGGTCGGTTCGTGTCTATTATGAGGACACCGACGCCGGCGGCGTCGTCTACTACGCGAACTACCTGAAGTTCTTCGAGCGCTGCCGCACCGAGTGGCTGCGCGCGCTCGGGCTGGACCAGGCCGAGCTGGCGGAGCGCGACGGCCTGCTGTTCGTGGTGGCGGGCCTGTCGGTCGACTATCGCAGGCCGGCGCGCCTGGACGACCGCCTCGCGATCGAGGCGCGGGTCGAGCAGCTGGCGCGCAGCTACCTGGTGTTTGCGCAGCGCGCGCTGCGCGCGGGCGAGGTGCTCGCCACCGCGCGCGTCAAGGTCGCCTGCGTCGACGCGCGCCGGCGCGCCCCGACCCGCCTGCCCGACGCGATCACGTCCAGAATCGCGGTGTCCGCGACCGCCTGCCCGACTGCCGTTTCCTGACCCATCCCGCCATGAACGTCGCCGCCGACCTCTCCATCCTGTCGCTGGTCACCCAGGCCACCCTGATCGTGCAGTTGGTGATGGTGCTGCTGGTGCTCATCTCCCTCGCCTCCTGGACCTCGATCTTCAGCAAGGGCATGGCGATCCGCCGCGCCCGCAACGAGACCGAGGGCTTCGAGCGCAAGTTCTGGGGCGGCGCCGATCTGGGCGTGCTGCACCAGGCCGCCTCGAACCCGCGCCACAAGACGGGCGCGCTGGAGAGAATCTTCGAAGCGGGCATGAGCGAGTTCCTGAAGCTGCGCGGCCGCGGCTCGGAAGTCGAGCGCCAGGCGCTGCTCGACGGGGCCCGGCGCGCGATGCGAGCCACCTACCAGCGCGAGATGGACGTGCTGGAGTCGAGGCTCGCGTTCCTCGCGTCGGCCGGCTCGGTCAGCCCGTACATCGGCCTCTTCGGGACCGTGTGGGGGATCATGCACGCCTTCACCAACCTGGGAAGCCTGCAGCAGGCCTCGCTCGCGAGCGTCGCGCCCGGCATTGCCGAGTCGCTGATCGCGACCGCGATCGGGCTGTTCGCGGCGATCCCGGCGGTGGTCGCCTACAACCGCTTCGCGCACGACATCGACCGCCTCGCCAACCGGTTCGAGAGCTTCATGGAGGAGTTCTCCAACATCCTGCAGCGGCAACAGCGCTAGGCCCGATGCGTCAACCGTCCGGACAGCGTGGCCGTTTGCAAAAGTCTGGCGTCCGTCCGGACGCCGGGGGCCTGCGCGCGGGCGCAGCGCCGAGGAGCCGGAACCCATGGCCGTCCTAGCCCGTAGAACCGGCGGCCGGCGCCGGATGATGTCCGACATCAACGTCGTGCCGTACATCGACGTGATGCTGGTGCTGGTCGTGATCCTGATGGTGTCGGCACCGTTCGTGAACCCGAGCCTGGTCGAGCTGCCGTCGCTCGGCAAGGCAGCGCGCGCCCCCGACGCGCCGCTGGAGATCATCGTGAAGCCCGACGGCCGGTTCCTGATGCGCGACCGCGCTCCCGGCTCGACCGGCGGCGCGCAGGCGACCGACACGACGCTGCCCGCCTTCGTCGCGCTGGTCACCGCGCGCCAGAAGACGCGCCCGGACACGCCGGTCGTGATCTCGGGCGACCGCAACGTCCGCTACGAGTCGATCACGAAGGTGATGGATGCCTTGTACAAGGCCAACGTGCGAAGGGTCGGCCTCGCGGTGAAGCCAGCGGAATGAGACCCGCGAACCGCCATTTCCCCAGCCGATGACCGCCGCCGCCGCCGCGCAGGCCCCGCGTCGCCCCGACGCCAACCCCGATACCGTGCCCGCCTTCGTGATGGCGGTGGCGATGCACGCGCTGCTGGTGGGCGCGATGTGGTTCGCCGTGCGGTGGGACATAACGGCCTCCGCGCCGGCGGTTGCCGAGCTCTGGGAGCCGCCGCCCGAGGTCGAGATGCCCGCGCCCGCGCCGCCGGCGCCGCAGCCTGCCCCACCGCCGCCGCAGGTCGAACCCGAGCACAAGGACGCCGACATCGTCGAGAAAGAGACGGTCAAGCCCAAGCCGCCGCCGCCCCCTGTCGAGCACAAGCCGGTCGAGGCCAAGAAGCCCGAAGCGAAGGTCAAACCGGTGCCCAAGCCGAGCGCGGCCGAGCTCAAGCGGCAAGAGGAGGAGGCCGAACAGCGTCAGCAGACCGAGCTCGCGCGCCTCACGAGCCAGGCTTCCGCGTCGCCTGCCTCGCGCACGCCCTCGGTCTCCAGCCCGGGCGTGTTAAGCAACGAGTACCAGGCGAAGATCGTGGGCGCGATCCGTTCGCACCTGTCGTACGCGGTCCCCGAGGGCGTCTCGGACAAGGTCTATGCGGAGTTCAAGGTCGAACTTCTGCCCACCGGCGAACAGGCCGCCGAGCCGCAGCTGATCAAGCCGAGCGGGCTGCCAAGTTGGGACGACGCCGCCCGGCGCGCGATCCTGCGCACGGATCCGTTTCCGCGCCGCGACGATGGTACGGTGCCTCCGACGTTGACCCTACGGCTGTATCCCGTCGACGCGCGATGAGCGTCATCGGGCCACCCACTTGCGCTTCCTATAATCCCATGATGCGGCTATTCATTTTGCGCAAAATCATTGACCCCACTGCGGTCCTGCTCGCGCTTTGCGCGGCCGCCGCGTTGAGCGCCGGCGCGGCCCGCGCGCAGATGACGGTGGAGATCACCGGCGTCGGGTCGCAGCAGTTCCCGATCGCGGTCGCGAACTTCCAGGTGGAGGGGTCGATACCGCAGGACATCGCCGCCATCATCCGCGCCGACCTGGCCCGCTCGGGGGTGTTCCGGATCGTCGACGCCGGCGGCGACCCGGTCTCCGAGGCCGAGCGCGTCAACCTGCCCGACTGGAAAGGCCGGGGCGCCGACACGCTCGCGGTCGGCTCGGCGATCCGCCTGGCGGACGGCCGCTACGACATCAGGTACCGGTTGTACGACGCCGTCAAGGGCGTGCAGATCGACGGCCTCGCCTACGCGAGCCCGATCGCAGAACTGCGGCTGACCGCGCACCGGATCGCCGACCGCATCTACGAGAAGCTGACCGGCGACAAAGGTGTCTTCTCGACCCGGATCGCCTACGTGGTGCAGTTTTCGGCGTCGAGCTACGAGCTGCAGGTGGCCGATGCCGACGGCGCCAATGAGCAGACGGCGCTCAAGTCGCGTGAGCCGATGATCTCGCCCACGTGGTCGCCCGACGGAGGCCTGCTCGCCTACGTGTCTTTCGAGACCCACAAGCCGGTCGTCTACGTCCACACGCTTGCCACGGGGGCGCGACGGGTCGTCGCCAATTTCCGCGGCAGCAACAGCGCGCCGGCTTTCTCCCACGACGGCAAGACCCTGGCGGTCGTGCTGACCCGCGACGGCAATTCCGAAATCTATACGATGAACGTGGACGGCTCCAACCTGCGCCGCCTGACCAACAACGACGCGATCGACACCGAGCCGCGCTTCTCGCCCGACGACGCCACGATCTACTTCACGTCCGACCGCGGCGGCGGACCCCAGATCTACAAGATGCCGGCCGCGGGCGGCGACGCGCAACGCATCACGTTCAACGGCGACTACAACATCAGCCCGCGCATCAGTCCCGACGGCAAGCTGCTCGCCTACGTGTCGCGCCGCAACGACCTGTTCCAGATCGAGGTATTGGACCTTGCGAGCGGCCAGGAAACTACAATCACCGATACGGTCAAAGACGAGTCACCGACTTTCGCGCCCAATGGACGCATGCTGCTGTACGCGACCGAAATCGGCGGACGCGGCATACTCGCCACCGCATCGACCGACGGACGCGCGCGGGCGCACCTGTCCGGACCGAACGGCGACGTGCGTGAACCGACTTGGGGTCCTTTCGTCAAGTGACCCCGGAAGTGGTCTTTTCTCCAACGTGAGTAAGAAGGAGCCCAAATCATGAGAAGCATCCAGATCGTGGTCCTGGCCGGCGTGGCGGCGCTGATCGCCGCGGGCTGCGCCAGCAACAAGCCCGAAGAGAAGCCGGCACCGGTCGTCGAGAGCAAGCCGACCCCGCCGCCGCCCCCGGCGCCGCCTCCGGCGCCCGCGCCCGTGGCCAAGGTCGAGATGCCTCCGCCTGCGCCGATGGATCCGCTGATGGATCCGAACAGCATCCTGGCCAAGCGCAGCGTGTACTTCGACTTCGACCGGTCGATGATCAAGACCGAGTACGTGCCGCTGATCGAAGCGCACGGCCGCTACCTGGTCGATCACAATGCGCGCGCGATCCGGATCGAGGGCAACTGCGACGAGCGCGGCGGCCGCGAGTACAACCTCGCGCTCGGCCAGCGCCGCGCCGACGCGGTGCGCGAGCGCATGCAGGCGCTCGGCGTGCAGGGCGGACGCATCGAGACGATCAGCTTCGGCAAGGAGAAGCCGAGGGCCACCGGTCATGACGAGGTCGCCTGGGCCGAGAATCGCCGCGACGACATCGTCTACAAGTGATCCGCGCCGGCCTGCCGCGCGCGGGCGCAGCATGCGCCCCGCGCGGCGCCGGGAGGAACCTCATGCGATCCCAGTTCATGCTCGGCCGCTTGCTGCCCGCCGCGCTGCTGCTCGGCGCCCTCGCCTCGCCCGGGCAGGCGGCGCTGTTCTCCGATGACGAGGCGCGCAAGGCCATACTGGACCTGCGCGAGCGCGTCAGCGATCTCGAAAAGCAGCAAAGCGGGCGCGCCGACGAGCTCGCCAAGCGCATCGAGCGCCTCGAAAGCGCGCTCGAGGCGGCGCAACGCGGGCAGATCGAGACCGCCAATCAGATCGAGTCGCTGCGGCAGGACATCGCGAAGTTGCGCGGACTGGTCGAGCAGGTCGCCAACGACGTCGCGACGCTGCAGAAGCGCAACCGCGACCTGTACGGCGACCTCGACCAGCGCCTCAAGAAGCTCGAGCCGCAGACGGTCACGGTCGAGGGCAAGAACGTCCAGATGGACCGCGAGGAGCAGTCCGCCTACGACACTGCGCTCGCGCAGTTCCGCGCCAGCGATTTCCGCTCCGCGATCAACAGCCTGCAGGCGTTCATCGCCCGCTATCCGCAGTCGGTATACGCGGTCGCGGCCCAGTTCTGGCTCGGCAGCTCGTACTACGCGATCAAGGATTTCCGGTCCGCGATCGCGGCGCAGCAGACGCTGGTCGACAAATACCCCGATTCGCCGCGCGTGCCCGAGGCGCTGCTGAACATCGCGGCGAGCCAGATCGAGCTCAACGACAAGAAGAGCGCGCGCGTGACGCTCAATCGAGTCGTTACCGACTTTCCCGACGCCGACGCCGCCAAGCTGGCGAAGGACCGGCTGGCCGCGCTCGGGCCGAAGTAGAGGGTGCGCGGCCGTCGCTCAGTTTTCACGCATGACTACTCGCCCCGCACGACCTGCTTCGCGAGGTTGCCGACAGAATTGCCGAGCGCCAGTGCCTCCGTGACCGCGCCGGGGGTGTGGATGCCGCCGAACACCCGGCTGAGTTCCGCGGCGCCCGCGGCTTGGGAGAGGCTCGAGTAGGTCTCGGCGATCACGCAGATCAGCGGGCTGGCCGTGTAGCGCGGATTGGCCGTGTAGTCGGGATTGAGCACGGGTTGGCTGCCGACATTGTTGCAGCCTCCGCCGGTCACCGATTGTGCGACGCCGTTGAGCGCGCAGCCGATCAGCGCAGGCGAGGACGGGTCGCCGTCATAAGTTGCCGTCCCACCGTTGACGCAAACGGTCGGCATCGAGTAGGTCAGGCCATTGAGCGTGCAGCTCATCACGTTTCCGCGGCTGTTCCGCGTCGCCGTGCCGCCGTTGCAATAAGTGGCGGAGGTCGAACTGAATGTCACGCTGTCGGTGCCGAGGATGGCGGCGAGCGCGGTCGCGGCGCCGCCGCTGAAGGCGGGATGGCCGGCGAGGTAATCGGGATGCGGCGGAAGCGCGATCAATGACTGCCAGGTCGCATCGAAGTTGGTGAAGTAACTGTTCCAGTGGGAGCTGAACTGGATGGCGGTCATGGGCCGCCAAGCAACGTCCCGGTATTTGATCGCCCAGGCGCCGATGCCCCCGGCGTGCAGCGCGAGACCGGCCGCGGCTGTCGCCCGTGCCGTTTGCAGCAGACTCAGGCCCTTTTGAACGGCAATCGTGTCGGCGATCTGCAGCCAGTGCCCCGGGGGCTGCGGAGTACCTCCCGGATCGTTCCAGAACAGGGCGGACTGCGCTTGGGCGGCGCTCGCCGCGACGAAACCCGCCGCGCTGCAGGCGTTCGCAACATTGGTCGGCAAGCCGGTGCCGGCGCCCAGGCATTCGGTCTGCAGGACCTGCAGGGCGTATTCCTGCGAGGCAAGGCCTGCGGCAGTCGCCGCATCGGCGACGGGGATCGTCGCCTCAAGGTTCCCCAGCGCCTGCGTGCTGATGCCGATCGGCCGCACGCTACCCCAGGTCGGCATCATCGCCGGGCGACTGCCCGGCGGTACATAGACCCCGGCCTGCCCCGCGCTCGCCGGGGTAAACGGGGTCAACCCCTTCAGCCTAGCGGCATCGCCGCCGCCAGTGGCGGCGAGCTGAAGCATCGCGTTGCCGGCGGCGGTCCCGAGCGAAAGCGAGCTCGAGCTGGGATTCAGCGCCGTAAGCTCGGCATTCAGGATGCCAATCTGCCGAGCGACTTCCGCACTCTGGGTGGCCGTCGGCCCGACCAATGCTCCCGCATACGCCGGGGTCGAAAGGTAATAGGTGGCGCCGGTCACGCCCTTGTATTGTTGATACAGTGACGAGGAACCGTAGAGGCTGTTCATCACCGTCAGCGCGGCCTGCAACGCCGCAGCGTTCGGGTCGGGGTCGCTACATTGGCCCTGGTAAGCGATAAACCGATAGTGGCAACCGGAGGCGGCGTTCACTGCGTCGAACATGGCGCCGTCGATCATCGCGATCTCGCGTGCGACCTCGGGAGGGCCATCGACCAGCGAGGCCGAGGTGTTTTCGATGATGCTGAGCAGCGCGTTGTTGACATCAACGATCACATTCCCGCCCCCAGACCCGGACGACGCGAACGCCGACAGCGAAACTGTCCCGGAGAGCAGCACAGCCCAATGCCGCAGGCGATGCCAACGCCAGCGCACAAGCCCTGCCTTCCGCTTCAGGTTGACGGTCTGGATGCCGAGCATGACTCCAGCGGCGGCCGCCGGTACAGCAATGTCGCTACGCGATGTTGTGAGCATGGTGGTCCCCCCTCGGCGATCGCAGATTCCCGGTTGACCTTCTCGCGACGATCTTCAGGCACGCGCTGCTGACCCACAAAATCAATCTAACGCAAAGTCAACCACGCAAACAGGCGTTAGGGGCTTAGGCAACTACAAGTCTGGCTTCCCCGCTCCCATAACCACGGGATCCGTCCCCTTGCCAGCCTGCAAGCGCTGAGGCTAAATGGGTCCGCCCAGGGAGGGCGGCCGCGAAGAAATGCATCGCCCGGAAGCGGCAAGGCGAAGGGAGACCAGCCCCTTGGTTTCCGGCTGGTTCGCGAGCTCGACACCAAGAAGCAGCGGAAAGGCGCGATTGAGATCGAGTCGTGAAGGCGTTGTCCGACAGTCCGAGCGATTCACCTTCGTTACGTCGATTGGTGTAGGTATCCTCTGCGCGCTATCGGCTTGGGCAGCTTCGGCGCAGGCGGGTTGTGACGACCTGCAGCAAAAGGTCCAGGCAACACGGGCCGCCGCTCAGGAACAACGCAACGGTGCCGCCAGGATGCGCGCCGAGGGTTCGCGCGCGGGCGGAATCGCGGCTGACTACCTGCAGGCCGCCAAAAGCTTCGAGGAAGCCGCCAAACTCTTCGAGAGCGCGGCCGCGGAGTATCAAGAGCAACTGTCGGCCTGTGCCCGCGCAGCGACACCCGCGAAGCAGCCGATTGAAATGCCGCCAGTCAGGGCGCCCAGCACGAACCCGCCCTCGCTCATCGAAGTGCGTCGGGGCGACACCTTCTCCAGCATCGCTGCAACGATCACCGGGGACGTGCGCAAGTGGCGCGCGCTGTATGACCCGCAACGCAGCCGGCTCGCAAATCCGGACTTGATATATGCCGGTTCACACTTTGAACTGGTGCGTGAAGCCGACGGGTCGCAATACTTGCGCCTCGCGGATGCGGAGGGGGCATCACCAGTAGCCGCAGCGAAGCCGGCCATGACGCCTCCGGCGGCGTCGGCAACTGCGGCGGCTCCGTCGGCGCAGAGCGAAGAACCCGCCGCGTTGGTTGTGGGCGTGCTGCCGAACATCGCCGCAGCAACGCTGATGGCCCAGTACGAGCACATGAAGCACTATCTGGAAACCCGGAATCCGCAGAAGATCACGATCACGACCTCGCCGAACTTCAAGGCTTTCTTCGAAAGCACGGTGAATGGAGATTTCGATCTGGCGGTCAGCGCGCCGCACCTCGCGCGAGTCGCCCAGCTCGACCGTGGACTGGTCCCGCTGGTGATCTACGAGCCGCGCATCAATGCGCTGTTGATCATGCCCGCCGAGCAGTCGCTCGCCTCGCCCCAGGAGCTGCGCGGCAAGGTCATCGCCTTCGCCAACCCGCAATCGCTGGTTGCCATGTACGGACTGCAGTGGCTGTCGCGGCAGGGCCTGCAAGCCGGCAGGGACTTCGAGGTGAAGGGCCCGCGCGGCGATCTCGGGGTCGGACGCCTGCTGTTGGCCGGCGAGGCAACCGCAGCCATCATGAGCAACGGCGAGTTCCGAAGCCTGCCGGCCGAGGAAAGCGCGCGCCTGAAGATCGTCGAAACGATTGCGCGCATACCGAACTTCATCGTTCTGGCCAACCCGCGCCTGAACCGCGCACTGAGCAACCGGCTGAAAGGCCAGCTCAAGGATTTCCTGTCCGACCCGGAAGAGGGAGCGGCTTTCCAGCAGGCCACCGGCATTACGGGCATCACCGAGGTCGGCGAGGCGGAATTGCGGGAATTGGACAGCTACCTCGATCAAACGCGCCGCGCGATGGGCGTTGCAAAGTGAGGGGAGAGGCATGACCCACCACTTCCCGGCCGGGTAAGTGGCTTGTCGCCTCGCCGCCAACGGTGGCTCCGAACACGTTGTTACCCATCGAGGAGCGTGTCGCGGCCGGCGACGAGCGATGGCCGCTAGGCGGCGATTTCGACGCTTTCTTCAATCCGTTCGAGTCGAGGAAAGTGCGCGCCGCGCTCATCGATGCGCAGACGCTCGAATTGAGAGCGAGCTGGTCGATCGCGAATTGCGTGGTCCTCGAGGAAGACAAGTCGGACCGATGGAATACCGCGGGTCCGAGTTTCGCCAAAGTCGTCGAGCGGCTTTCGCAAACTGCCATCGGCGAGGTTTCCGTCAAGCAACTCGGCTTGCAGCGTTGTTTGTATATGTGGCGTACCGAACCGGGGTTGATCGTCGTCGCCGAAGTAAGCAGCCGCGGCAAGATAAGCAGCCGCCCGCCGTTTCGGCGCTCCTCGGATGTGGAGCCGGCGACCGTGAGGGAGATTTGCAGCGCCGCCATGAGCGAAAGCCCGGCCACCGCGGCGATGCGGCCGCGCGCAGCGGCCCCCGCACCTTCGAGTCTCGCCATCTCCCCTCGGAGCGCTCGTGTGCCCTGGGTCAGGGCCGGCTGGGCGGGCGTGGTCTCGTTGCTGTTAGGGGCCGCCGTTGGCGGCTGGCTTTTCGCAAGGGCCAACCTCGAAATATTGCACGTTCGCGCGCTGATGGATGCCGCGATGCTGCGCAGCCTTTCGCTCGCGCTCGCGAAAAGCGACTATGACGGGGTTCAGGAGATGTTGTCGACCTACGGCGACAGCGGCTACTTCTCGCAGGCAGCAGTGAGCAACGCCAAGCAACGGGTCATTGCGATCGGCGGAAATTGGCCGAACGTTCGGATTGGCGAGCCGGTGCCCGACGAGATTGCGAGGGTGGCGGAAAACTTCGATCTGCGCCTCGGCTCCGAGCGCCTCGGGCAGCTGTCGATACGGCAGCCGCGGACAGTGGCGCTGGGGCTGATCAATAGCGGCCTTCACTCGCTGCGCACCGCGAGCGCATGGCTGTCGGGACTGGCTCTGCTGTCAGCCCTGACGCTGGCAGCGTACTTGTTGCGGATACGGACCTTCGCCGAGAATTCGGGGAGCCAGCCGGACGCCGCGGCTGACCCGACGAAAGAGTGAAAGGACCGAACGAGTATGAAACCGGCTCGAAAAGACGGCATTCCGACCAGGCGACTGGCTGCAGCGGCGATGCTGCTCGTGCTTGCATGCGCGGCGGGCGGCGTCCTTGCGGCCGACGGGCTGATCAAGGTGCGCAGCCCCTATAGCGAACGGCAGACAATGGACCGCTTCGAGAAAATCGCTCGCAGCGCCGGGATGAAGATCTTCGCCCGGATCGATCATGCGGCTGGCGCGAAGCAGGTCGGTCGGTCGTTGCGCCCGACCGAGGTGCTCGTCTTCGGCAATCCGAAGGGTGGGACGCCCTTTCTCGAATGCAGCCAAACCGTTGGCATCGACCTGCCGATGAAGCTGCTCGTGTGGACCGACGAATCGAATCAGGTCTGGATCGGCTACAACGACCCTGCCTGGGTCGCGCGCCGGCACGAGGCGCAAGATTGTCCTGCGACCGGTCCGCTCTCGCAGGCACTCGCCAAGATGGTCGAGGGCGCAGTCGCGCCCGAGAAGCATTAAAGGGCTCGGTTCGGGAGCGCTCCCGACGGCGCAACGCACCCGGCCGCGAAGCAGAGGCGGCCGCGCGGCGTTTGACGCCCTGGTTACCGCTCGTCGATAATCGCAGGCTTCGCGTGCGCGGCCCGCTACGGCGACCGGACGCGACAGGCGAATTCGAAGCGGGCCGTTAGCTCAGTCGGTAGAGCAGCGGACTTTTAATCCGTTGGTCGCAGGTTCAAGTCCTGCACGGCCCACCA
>CAZEIW010000051.1:0-9199 GCA_964512305.1 uncultured Burkholderiaceae bacterium
GGGGGGGGGTTGCCCGGGCCTCCCCGGGGGGCGCGCACGCACCGCTTCCGTCCCGCGCCGACGTGGATCCCCGGGACAAGCCCGGGGATGACTCCTGCCTGTGTCAGTCCTCCACCGCCGCCCGCCAGTCGCCGCTCGCGCCGCCGCGCTTCTCGAGCAGGCGTATGTCGCCCATCACCATCGCGCGGTCGATCGCCTTGCACATGTCGTAGATCGTGAGCAGCCCGACCTGCACCGCGGTCAGCGCCTCCATCTCGACGCCGGTGCGCCCGCGGGTCTCGACCTCGGCGATGCAGGTGACCGTGGCGGCGGCACGGTCGATCGCGAATTCGACCCCGATTCGCGTCAGAGCGATCGGATGGCAGAGCGGAATCAACTCCGAGGTCCGCTTCGCCGCCTGGATCGCGGCGATCCGCGCCACGCCGAGCACGTCGCCCTTGCTGGCGGTTCCGGACTCGATGGTGGCAAGCGTCGCCTGCGCCATCGAGATGCGCCCGCGCGCGCGCGCCACGCGATGCGTGACATCCTTGTCGCCGACGTCGACCATCCGGGCGTTGCCGGCGGCATCGAAATGGGTCAGTCCGCTCATCGCACCTGTTTCAAACGCTTACACCGGGTGCCCGCGGGATTTTCCCGGGGAACCTTCCCGCGTCGCGGATATCATACAAACTTGTACGATGGCCTATCGCCCGTCCGCCCGCTTCCGCGCTCCTGGCGCCACCCCCGCTCCGTGTCCCGTTCCCTCGTTCGCAGCGTGATTCTCGCCGTCGTCGCGGCGCTGGTGATGCGCCCCGCGCTGGCGCAGGAGCTTCCCACGCTGGGAGAAGCGGGCGGCGAAGACCTGTCTCCGGCGCAGGAGCGCAAGTACGGCGAGGCGATCATGCAGGAGGTGCGGCGCGACCCATCGTACCTCAGCGATGCCGACACCTCCGAGTACATCAACCGCCTCGGCTACGAGCTGGTGGCCGCGAGCGCGGCACGCCACATCGATTTCGAGTTCTTCATCGTGCGCGACCCGATGATCAACGCCTTCGCGCTGCCCGGCGGGTTCATCGGCGTGCACTCCGGCCTCATCCTGAGCGCGCAGAACGAATCGGAGCTGGCGTCGGTGATGGCGCACGAAATCGGCCACGTGCAGCAGCGGCATATCGCGCGCATGCTCGCCAAGCAGCGCGATTCGACGATGATCGCGCTCGGCTCGATCCTGCTCGCGCTGCTCGCGTCGCGCAGCGGCCAGGCGACCGAGGCCGCGCTGGCGGTCGGGCAGGCGGCGGCGATCCAGAAGCAGCTGAACTTCTCGCGCGACAACGAGCGCGAGGCCGACCGGGTCGGGTTCCAGATCCTGGTCGACGCCGGCTTCGATCCGCGCGCGATGGCGACCTTCTTCACGCGCCTGCAGCAGGGCACCCGGATCTACGAGAGCGTCGCGCCGGCCTACCTGCAGACCCACCCGCTGACGGTCGAGCGGATCGCCGACATGCAGGACCGGGTCAAGCAGGCGCGCACGCACCAGCACGCCGACAGCCTCGATTTCCTGCTGGTGCGCTCGCGGCTGCGCGTGCTGCAGGAGGACACGACCCAGAACGCGCGCGATGCGCAGGCGTATTTCGCCGACCAGATCGCGCACCACACCGCTGCGTCCGAGGTCGCGGCGCAATACGGGCTGGCGCTGGCCGATCTCGCCCTGAAGCAGCCGCGCGCCGGCCTGCAGGCCGCGCTTGCCGCGCGCCATCTGACCTCCGAGCCGTCGGCGATACTGGACGAGATCGTGTCGCTCGCCAGCTTCGAGGCCGCGACCGACGACTCGCAGCGGCAGGCGGCGCTGCGGCTCGCGCACGACGCGACGGCGCGCTTCCCGCTGTCGCGGGCGACCGCGGTGCACTACGTCGAGCTGCTGCAGCGCAGCGGCCGGAATGCGCAGGTGATCGACTACCTACGCGACCAGCTCGCGCTGCCGCACAGCGATCCGCGCTACTACAGCCTGCTGGCGCAATCCCATGCCGCGCTCGACCACAAGTCGCTGCAGCATCAGGCGGCCGCCGAGATGTACGCCCTGCAGGGCGCCACGCCGATGGCCGTGGAGCAGCTGCAGCTGGCGCGCAAGGCGGCCGACGCCGACTTCTACACGATGTCCGAAATCGACGCCCGGCTGCGCCAGCTCAATGCCGAGATCCGGGAGCAGCGTGAGGAAGAGGCGAAGAACAGCCGGGGCAGCCGGCGCGGCGGCGGCGGCGACCAGAAGCTCAGGGCATTGGGGGCCTGGCCTGGTTAGACAGCTGCTACAGAGGACGCCAATGGCATTGTCATGGCCGGGCTTGTCCCGGCCATCCACGTCGGCGCAGGTCGAAGCGGCTGCAAGTTCGCGCCGACCCTCGGGGCAGGCCCCTGAGGGCGGGCGTGGATCCCCGGGACAAGCCCGGGGATGACACCTCCCGCCCGGGGATGACACCTCCTGCTCGGGGATGACACCTCCTGCTCGGGGTGACATCTCCTGCTCGGGGTGACATCTCCGGCTCGGGGATGACACCCCCCGCTCGGGGATGACACCCCCCGCTCGGGTATGACGTGCGGCTGGCGCCGCCTCACGCCTTCGGCGGTGCCGTGTCGACGAAGCTCGGCCGCGCGGCGAGCTTTTCGTAATGACGCGCCAGGTTCGGGTGCGCGCCGCGCCAGTCGATCGTCGGGAACCTGAGGTCGAGGTAGCCGAGCGCACAGCCGAGCGCGATATCGGCGAGCGTGAAGCCCTCGCCGTTGCACCAGGCCTTGTCGCCCAGGCCCTTGGCGGCCGCGCGCAGTCCCGCTTCGACTTTCCTCATCTGGCGCTCGACCCACGCCGCCGATTGCTGCGCGGGGGGCCGTTGCGTGTGCTCGAGCCGTGCCAGCACGCAGGCATCGAGAATGCCGTCGGCGAGCGCCTCCCAGGTGCGCACCTCGACCCGCTCGCGGCCGTTGCCCGGTATCAGGTGACCCACCGGCGTCAGCGTATCGAGGTACTCGACGATCACGCGCGAGTCGTACACCGTGCCGCCGTCCTCGATGATCAGGCACGGCACTTTGCCCAGCGGATTGAAGTCCTGGATGCGCGTGTCGGCAGCCCAGACGTCCATCCATTCCAGGTTGCACTCGATGCGCTTCTCGGCCATCACGATGCGCACCTTGCGCGCATACGGGCTGGTGGGTGCCGCGATCAGGCGGATGTTCTTGAACATGAGGGCAGGCTCGGGGCTCGGATGAGGAATCGGGTGCTGAGAAGCTGTGAGAGTCGATCCAGTATATCGTGCGCTGCCGCAAATTGTGGCGTGGGTCCGATGCGATAAACTGCGTGCGGTCGAATCAGATTCCTGCTTCCGCGCGTCCGGCATTTTCCGGATCGCGCGCCACTTTCCCGCATCGTGCAGTCAGATTTCTCCGAGCCACTGCCGCTGTCCGCGCTGACTGCGCTGTCTCCGCTCGACGGCCGCTATGGGCGGGTCACCGCCGGGCTGCGCGCGGTGTTCTCCGAGTACGCGTTCATGCGCGCGCGCGTCCGGGTCGAGATCGAATGGCTGATCGGACTTTCAGGGCTCGGGATGCCGCAGCTGCCGGCGCTGCCGGCGCCTGCAGTGGCCGCGCTGCGCGCGCTCGCCGACGGCTTCAGCGTCGGCGACTGCGAGCAGATCAAGGCCATCGAAGCGCAGACCAATCACGACGTCAAGGCGGTCGAATACTGGATCAAGCGCCGCACCGCCGACGTGCCCGGGTTGCGCGCGGCCGACGAGTTCATCCATTTCGGCTGCACGTCCGAGGACATCAACAACGTCGCGCACGCGCTGATGCTGTCCGACGGCCGGCGCCTGCTGCTGCGGGCGCTGCGCTCGATCCACGCCCGCGTGCGCGAGCTGGCGCACGCCAATGCGGCGATCCCGATGCTGGCGCGCACGCATGGGCAGGCCGCGACGCCTACCACGGTCGGCAAGGAGTTCGCGAACTTCGCGCTGCGGCTCGCCGCGGCGATCGACTCGATCGCCGCCGTCGCGCCGCGCGCCAAGATGAACGGCGCGGTGGGCAACTTCAACGCCCATCTGGCGGCCGCGCCCGAGATCGACTGGGAGGGCTTCGCGCGCCGCATCGTCGAGGGCCTCGGGGCGAAGTTCAACACGCACACGATCCAGATCGAGCCGCACGACTGGATGGCGGAGCTCTTCGACGCGATCGCGCGCGCCGATTCGGTCGTCCTCGACCTCGACCGTGACCTCTGGGGCTACATCGCGCTGGGTTACTTCCGGCAGCGCCCCAAGCCGGGCGAGGTCGGCTCGTCGACGATGCCGCACAAGGTCAACCCGATCGACTTCGAGAATTCCGAGGGCAACCTCGGGCTGGCCAACGCGCTGCTGCGGCACATGTCCGAAAAGCTGCCGGTGTCGCGCTGGCAGCGCGACCTGAGCGACTCGACGGTCCTGCGCAATCTCGGCGCCGCCTTCGGCTACGCCCTGATCGCCTACGACGCCTGCCTGCGCGGCCTGGACAAGCTCGAAGTCGACACCGGCGCGCTCGCCGCCGACATCGAGCAGGCCTGGGAGGTGCTGGCCGAGCCCGTCCAGACGGTGATGCGGCGCTACGGCGTGCCCGAGCCCTACGAGCGCCTCAAGGCGCTCACGCGCGGGCGCGCCGTCACGCGCGAGACGCTGCACGGGTTCATCGCCGCCCTCGAGATTCCGAACGAGGCAAAGCAGGCGCTGCTGGCCCTGACGCCGTCCACCTATGTGGGCAAGGCGGCCGAGCTGGCGCTGCGCTGCTGACGGTACCCGCCAAGGAATTGTGAGGTCCCCGCTCAGTGGTTTGCCGCGCCCGGCTTCTCGCTCCCGAGAGTCCAGTAAGGCGGATCGCTAGCCGGGAACGTCTCGTCCAGTGCCTCGTCGATCCGCCGCTCGACGGCACGCTCGAGCTCGAGCGCGCGCGGCGTGGCAGGGCGAGTCGAATTCAACCGCGCAGTCGCAGGCCGGGGTTTCGCGTGCATTGGGCAACGTACACCGCCGCCCGGATCGGAACAAGCCCGCGAAAGGCCGCGCCCCGCGGGATTGCCGGAAGGCCCGCGTACGTACGTGTACGAACGTGCGTTGCGAAGCGGCGCGCGTCAGCCGATGACCGGGGCGGAGCCGTTCACTCGTAGTACTTCGGCGCGTGCAGGATCGTCGCGCTCTGCTTCGAGTCGTGGTTGATCCACAGTTGCGCGTGCTCCGACTTCACGATCGCGTCCACGCGATCCATCGACTGGCGCGACTGGTCGGCGTTGAAATTGAAGCCGGGGACGCGGCGATTGACGAAGTTGTCCTCGAAATGGGCGACGTCTCCGCTCAGGACGATCGCGCCCGTCTTCGGCAGGTGGACCAGCAGCGACTGGTGGCCGGGCGTATGCCCGGGCGTCGACAGGATTCTCACCGAGCCGTCCCCGAACACGTCGTAGTCGCCCTGGAGCTTGACCACCTTGCCGTCGCGCAGCTTGCCGTAGGTCGCCGGATTGAATCCGTACTTCGCCGGCTCGGGCCCGAACGCGGCGTCGTACTCGGCCTGCTGGATGTACAAGGTCGCGGCGGTGAACAGGTTCGCATTGCCGACGTGGTCGCCGTGGGTGTGCGAAAACGCGACGTAGGCGACCTGATCCGGCGCGACGCCGATCTCCGCCATCTGCGACACCAGGGTGCGGCTCCGGTACGAGCGCATGTTGCGCGGGCCGGGCACGCCGTCCGGCACGTCGGCGATCGCATCCGGGTACCCGGAATCCCAAAGCATCCAGTCGCTGCCGTGGCGGATCAGGTAACAGTTGTCGCTGAAGACGGCGGCCTGCCCGACGTTGACGCCCGGTGACCACGGAGAGATGTCGGGGATCCTGGCCTCGCCGCAGTAGAACACGTACAGGCGCTGGACGCCGGTCGGCGCCGGCGGTTGCGAAGCGCACGCGGCGAGCGCCGAGACCACGGCGAACATCAGGGCGAAAGGCAGACGCAGTCTCATCGCACCCCCCGCGGCATTCACGGGCGTCGCTCTTGCGAACAGCTCGTCGGGCTCAGTCGGCCGAGCGGGCGATGTTGACCAGCACCGGATCGGCTCGATACAGATCGGGGAACACGCGCTTGAGGTTTTCGACCTTCGGCCGATCGTTGAAGGCGATGTACGGCTGGTCGGGGTGCAGGGTCGCGTAGTCCTGGTGGTAGTCCTCGGCGGCGAAGAAGCCGTTGAACGAGCTGACCTGCGTGGCGATCGGCTGGCGGAAGACGCCCGCCTTGTCGAGTTGCGCGATGTATTGCTCGGCAACGCGCCGCTGCGATTCGTTGTTGGTGAAGATCGCCGACCGGTATTGCGTGCCGTGGTCCGGACCCTGGCGGTTGACCTGCGTCGGATCGTGCGCGACCGAGAAATAGACCTGCAGGATGCGGCCGTAGCTGATCAGGTGCGGATCGAACGAGATCTCGACCGACTCGGCATGGCCCGTGCGGCCGCTGCCGACGGTTTCGTAGTTCGCGGTCATCTTCGAGCCGCCGGCGTAGCCCGAAACGACGCGCGTCACGCCTTTCAGGTGCTGGAAGACCGCCTGCACGCCCCAGAAGCAGCCACCCGCAAGCACCGCGGTCTCGGCCTTGCCCGCATTGGCCGGCTCGTCCACCGTGGGGGCCGGAATCACCACCGCAGGCTCCGCGCACGAGCCCAACATCGGAGACGAGAACAGAACGATCGCCGCCGCGAACGGCGCCAGACGGCGCCCGGTTTCGGAACGAATCAGCATGGACGGACTCCTCGCGCCGCGCCACGAGCGCATCGGAATTCGAGCGATCGTCGGGCTTGCCATGGGTCGGCCGGCGATGCGAATTCTTACACGCGCGCCAGGATCGAGAGAGAGGGCAGGCGACGGGTTAACCCATGGCGCAGACAGGGCGACCCGCCCTGGCAGCGACCCTCCGCGCTGACGCTCAGTGCTTCGGGGAGCTCTCGAGGGCCGCCTGACCCGTCTCCAGCAGCGACTTGAGATTGGAGATGATGCGGGGCCAACCCCCGGAGACGGCCTGGATGAACAAGGAGCCGTCGCGCGGCATCTCGTGCGTGATCGTGAGCCTGATGGCGCCTTCGGCCGGTTCGACCAGCATCGTGCAGGTCGATTCGCCCTCGGCCTTCATCTCCGGTTTCCACTCGTTGCGCCAGCGCAGCACGAGGCGGCGGGGCGGCTCCGCCTCGGCGACCACGCCCAGGTCTGCGACGCGCCCGTCGGGAAAGAGCATGCGCCACGGCGACCCAGCCTTCCAGTCGGTCTCGATGTGCATGCCGAACCAGTACTGCTTCGTGAACTCCGGCGTGGTCAACGCTTCCCACAGCCGTTCGGCGGAGGTCCTGATGTAGATGGTGTAGACGAAAGTCGACTTAGCCATTGTCGTTTCCTTCGAGGCGGCGTTTGAGTGCCTGAAGCGCGTTCAGGCGCGGAATCTCGAACTTGCGGATCCAGCGTTCGTAGATCTGCTGCAGCGGCACGGCGTTGAGGAAGTGCAGCTTCTCGCGGCCGCGCCAGGAGGTGGTCACCAGTCCGGCGTCCTCGAGCAGCTGCAGGTGCTGGGTCACCGCCTGTCTCGTCATCTCCATGCGCCCGCACAACTGAGTCAGCGTCTGCCCGTCGTGTTCATGGAGACGATCCAACAGCGTCCGCCGGGTGCGGTCGGCCAGCGCTTTGAAGACGGGTTCCTGATCCTTCATCGATCGTGGCGGGATAATAGGCAAGAAAAAGCTTGCATGTCAAGCCGGCCGTCCCCTCTCCCGCTCCGAGCGGGAGAGGGGTAGGGGTGAGGGTAAGGAACGGAGCCACGTTGGCCGCCCTCACCCCCGGCCCCTCTCCCGCTAACCGCGGGAGAGGGGAGGGTCCTCGCTCACATCGCCTTGAACCGGTGCGCGTACGGACGGCTGACGGCGATGCGGCGCGCGTGGCCGACCAGGTGCAGCACCGGCTGGCCGTGCAGGTCGCGGCTGACGCGCTCGATGGCGCCGACGCGCACGATCGCGTTGCGATGCACGCGCCAGAACTGCTCGGGGTCGAGCTGCGGCTCGAGCTCCTTCAACGCGGTGCGGATGACCCATTCGCCGCGCGGGTTGAGCACCAGCGTGACCTTGTCCGACGCCTGGAACAGGTCGACGTCGGTCACCGGCAGCAGCGTGATCTCGTCGCGCATCGACACCTGCAGCCAGTGCAGGTAGGACGGCCGCGGCCGCAGCTGCTGCAGCAGGTCGCGCAGCTCGCCCATCGCCCCGGGCGCCGGCTCCGCGCGCCGGCGCAAGCGGTCGACCGTCTTGCGCAGGCGTTCGTCGCTGACCGGCTTTAGCAGGTAATCGACCGCGGAGCGTTCGAAGGCGTCGATCGCGTACTGGTCGTACGCGGTCACGAATGCCACCTGGCACAGGTCCGCCACCTGCTCGGCCACTTCCAGTCCCGTCATCCCGGGCATCTGCACGTCGAGGAACGCGTATCCCGGGCGCAGGCGGCGGATCATCTCGAGCGCCTGCTCGCCATTGGCGGCTTCGCCGACGATCTCGAGCTCGGGCCAGCACTCTTTCAGGCGCTTCTTCAGGTAGGCGACGAGCTGCGGCTCGTCGTCGGCGATCACGGCGGTCGGCTGGTTCACGCCGGGGTCGATGCGCGCGGTTGCGCTGGAGCCGGCGCGGCGGCCGACTCGCCGGCGGACGCCCCGGCGTCGCCGCCAAGCGGCAGCCGCAGCCTCGCGATGACGCCTCGCGGGGCATTCGGATGCAGGCTCAACTCGGCGCGCGATCCGTATTTCGCGGCCAGCCGGTCGCGGATGTTCGCGAGCGCGACCCCGGGCGGGTGATCCGCGCGCAGCCCGCGCCCGCTGTCGGCGACCTCGATCGTGAGGAGATCCCCCTCGCGCGCGGCCCGCACCGCGATGTCGCCGCCCTCGACCTGAGGCTCGAGACCGTGCCGGATCGCGTTCTCGACCAGCGGCTGCAGCAGATAGGGGGGGATGGAGACGGGCTCCAGTCCGGGCTCGATCGTCAGCGCGTAGCGCAGCCGCGGCCCCATCCGGTGCGACTGGATGTCGAGGTATGCACCGATGTCGGCGAACTCGTCGGCCAGCGCGATGCGGTCGGCGCGCGCGCGCTGCAGCGAGCGGCGCAGCAGCCGGGTCAGGTCCGTGAGCATCGTCTTGGCCGTCGCCGGCTCGTCGTC
>CAZEIW010000052.1:0-6257 GCA_964512305.1 uncultured Burkholderiaceae bacterium
GCCGGCGAACCCTGACAACAGGACTCCCCTCTCCCGCCTGCGGGCAAGACGCCCCTATCCCGCTTGCGGGAGAGCCTCCTGACGCCTGTGGCGGCGGCACACGGACCATGAACCGCCTGCCAGCAAGAATGACGCTTGCGAATGCCGCGGGGGGTGCTCGAGGGGGGGCGCAGCCACCCCTCGAAGCCGATCCTCCCGCTTTTCGGTCCCGAACCTGCAGGCGCCAAACGTCCTGCACCGCCGCCCTTCGGAGCTACGGTTCATTGAAAGGGGAGTCTGGTGCGTCGGCGACCTCGCGCAAATCCCAGCGCGGGCGCACCGTGATCACGGGCAACCCGGCCTGCGGCGCGCGCGCAAGCCGCGCCCAGCCGGCCAGCGCGATCATCGCGCCGTTGTCGGTGCAAAGATCCTGCGGCGGATAGAACACCGCGCCGCCGCGGCGCCCGACCTCGGCGTCGAGCCGCTCCCGCAGCTGGGTGTTGGCGCCGACGCCGCCGGCCACGACGAGGCGCGAGAGCTGCGTCCGGTCGAGAGCCGCCAGCGACTTGGCGGCCAGCACGTCGACCACCGCATCGACGAACCCGCGCGCGATATCGGCCCGCACCTGCTCGCACAGGTTGCCGGCTCGCCGCACCGCGGTGAGCACCGCGGTTTTCAGGCCGCTGAAGCTGAAGTCGAGGTTGCCGCTGCCCAGCATCGGCCGCGGCAGCGTGCAGGCGCCCGCCACGCCGAAGTCGGCCAGGCGCGACACCTCCGGGCCGCCGGGGTAACCCAGCCCGAGCAGCTGCGCGGTCTTGTCGAAGGCCTCGCCGGCGGCGTCATCCAGCGTCTCGCCCAGCAATTCGTAGGCGCCCGGGGCCGCGACCCGGAGCAGCTGCGTGTGGCCGCCCGAGACCAGCAGCGCGACGAACGGAAATTCCGGCGCCGGGCGCGACAGCAGCGGCGACAGCAAGTGGCCCTCGAGGTGATGCACCGGCACCACCGGCCTGCGCAGCGCGTAGCCCAGCGCGGCCCCGACGCTGCAGCCGACCAGCAGCGCCCCGACCAGCCCGGGCCCCGCCGTGACCGCGATCGCATCGAGCTCGTGCCGGCCGCGGCCCGCACGCGCGAGCACCTCGTCGATCAGCGGCAGCACGCGCCGGATATGATCGCGCGACGCCAGCTCCGGCACCACGCCACCATAGGCTCGGTGTAGGTCGGCCTGCGAGTGCACCGCGTGCACCGCGCGCCCGCTGTCGCTGTCGAACAGCGCGACGCCGGTCTCGTCGCACGAACTTTCGATCCCCAGGACCTGCATGCGGCCGAAGTGTAGTCCGGCCGCTCGCGACACCGGCGCGGCAGTCGACCTCGACTGGCAATGGGAAATGGGATCGGATATACTTGAAAGCTTTCCAGGCTAGGGGTCTTGGTTT
Source organism: uncultured Burkholderiaceae bacterium (assembly GCA_964512305.1). GTDB lineage: Bacteria > Pseudomonadota > Gammaproteobacteria > Burkholderiales > Burkholderiaceae_F > CAZEIW01. The sequence continues at coordinate 1,413 of CAZEIW010000052.1, forward strand.
TCCCCAGCCGCAAGGGCAACGACAGGGCAAACGACCCCGGGCAAGCGACAGGACCTGAATGCCGACGATTCGAGTCAAGGAAAACGAGCCGTTCGAAGTGGCGCTGCGCCGCTTCAAGCGCACGATCGAGAAGAGCGGCCTGCTCACCGAACTGCGCGCGCGCGAGTACTACGAAAAGCCCACGGCCGAGCGCAAGCGCAAGAAGTCGGCGGCAATCAAGCGGCATTTCAAGCGCCTTCGCAGCCAGATGCTGCCGAAGAAGATGTACTAGCCCCGGAACGGCGGCGGCTCGATCCGTGCGAAGGCGCGCCTGATGGCGCGCTTTGCATTTGAAGCCGGGTTCTCGACCCGCCGCGCGATTCCGACCTTTAGGGCCGGCACCCGGCCCCTGGAGCAGCCGATGACGCTGAAGGAACGGATCAACGAGGACATGAAATCGGCGATGCGGGCGCGCGAAGCCGACCGCCTGTCCGCCATCCGCCTGTTGCTGGCCGCGATCAAGCAGAAAGAAGTCGACGAGCGCGTCGTCGCCGACGACGCCGCGGTGCTGGCGATCGTCGAGCGCCTGATCAAGCAGCGCAAGGACTCGATCGAGCAGTTTGGCGCCGCCGGCCGCACCGACCTGGTCGACAAGGAATCGGCCGAGCTGGCGCTGCTGCAAGGCTACCTGCCGCAGGCGCTCACTGAGGCGGAGGTTGCCGCGGCGATCGACACGGCCCTGGCCGAGGTTGGCGGCGGCGGGATGCAGGCGATGGGCAAGGTAATGGCACTGTTGAAGCCGCGCCTGGCCGGGCGTGCCGACATGACCAAGGTGTCGAGCCTGGTGAAGGGCCGCCTGGCGGGCTGAGCCACCGGGCCGGCGCCCGATTCGGCCGCCCGGAACACTTTACCGCCGAATCCCGGCCGATAATCCGGCGCGTGATACCCCAGGGTTTCATCCAGGACCTGCTGGCGCGCGTCGACATCGTCGATGTCGTCGGCCGCTACGTCGCGCTGAAAAAGGGCGGGCAGAACTACCTCGGCCTGTGCCCGTTCCACGGCGAAAAGACCCCCTCGTTCACGGTCAGCCCCAGCAAGCAGTTCTTCCATTGCTTCGGTTGCGGCGCCCACGGCAGCGCGATCGGCTTCCTGATGGACCATCGCGGGCTCGCCTACGTCGAGGCGATCCACGAACTGGCGCAGCAGGCCGGCATGACCGTGCCGCAGGACACGCTTCGCAGCGCCGAGGCAGTGGGCCGCAGCCGCGGCCTGGCCGAGACCCTGCAGCAGGCGTCCGATTTCTATCGCGGGCGGCTGAAGCTCGAACCGGTGGCGATCGACTACCTCAAGGGCCGCGGGCTGACCGGCGCCATCGCGGCGCGCTACGCGCTGGGCTACGCCCCGGATGGGTGGCAGCCGCTGAAAGCGGCGTTCGACAACTACCTCGACCCGCGGCTGGTCGAGGCGGGTCTGGTGATCGCCGGCGAGGAAGTCGAGGCCGGCAAGGAAGCCAAGCGCTACGACCGCTTCCGGGGCCGGGTCATGTTCCCGATCCGCAACCGGCGGGGCGTCGTGATCGGCTTCGGCGCGCGCGTGCTCGACGGCTCCGAGCCGAAGTACCTGAACTCGCCCGAGACGCCGCTGTTTCGCAAGGGCCAGGAGCTGTACGGCCTGTACGAGGCTCAGGAGGCGATCCGGTCGAAGGGGCGCGCGATCGTCTGCGAGGGCTATCTGGACGTGATCCAGCTGGCGCAAGCCGGTTTCCAGGAGTCGGTCGCGGCGCTCGGCACCGCCGTCACCGGCCACCACGTGAGCGCGCTGCTCCGGCAGACCGGTCACGTCGTGTTCGCCTTCGACGGCGATGCGGCCGGCCGCAAGGCGGCGCGCCGCGCACTGGAGGCGACGCTACCGGTCATCCCGGACGACAAGCGGGCGAGCTTCGTCCTGCTGCCCGAAGGGGAGGACCCGGACAGCCTGATCCGGGATCACGGCGCCGGCGCCATCGAGACCGAGCTGGCCCGCGCGCTGTCGTTGTCGCAATGGTTCCTGCGCTGCCTGACCGAAGGTCGCGACCTGGCGCAGCCGGAAGAGCGCGCCGCCGTGGTCGCGGCGTCCCGGCCGCTGCTGGAATCGATGCCGGCCGGAGCGCTGCGCCTGCAGCTGGTGCGGGCGCTGGGCGACGCGACGCTGACGCCGGCCCAGGACATCGAGACGCTCTTCGGGCTGTCGCGCTGGCGCCGCCTGCCGGGCGGCCCCGGGCGCGGGGAGTCCGACGATGGCGGTGCCGGGCGGCGGCCGAGCTCACGGCTCCAGGTCGACAGCCTGAAGTCGCAGCTCCTGCAGCGCCTCCTGGCCTTTCCGGCGATGGCGCGCGACTTCAACGCCCAGATCGCGGCGCTGGCGGTCGACGGCCAGGAGCAGCTCGACCGGCAGATCGCCGAGGTCTGGCGGGTTGCGACCAGCGCGACCGCCACCCACAGCGGCGCCGTTCTGGAGGCGCTCGCCGAAAGCGACTTCGCCGAGCAGTACCGGGCCCTGGCGGCACGCGGCCTGCAGGTGGAGGACGACGCCGCGGCGGCACGCGAGGACCTGCGGGCCGGTTTCGTCGCGCTCGAGCAGTCCCGGGTGCAGTCCGAGATGAACGAACTCGTGCAGCAGCAACCGATGTCCGAAGCCGTGGCGGACCGCTATCGCCAACTGTCGCAAAGGCTGGCCGATCTGAAGCGCGCGCGGACCGCCGCCGATCCCGAAAATGCGCTCGTAAACCCTGGAAAGGCTTGAAATATCTGCTATCATCTCCAGTTCATCTCCGTCCGCCCGTGCGCGGACTTTCGGAAGGCGGCAGGCCTTCCGGGCGCTGCCCTGAATGGGCTGGTGCCCCTGGTAGTTGCGACGCCCGAATCGGCGTCGACGAGTTTTCGGCAGGATTGACGGCGGCGCCGAGGGCGCCTTGCGTACGCGAGGCGGTTTGGGCCAATTGGGGCTTTCGTCCTGCGAGTCGTTGTCTTGCAAGTCGGCTTGGCAGCCGTTGTTCCGGTAACCGATGTCCTGGCAGGTTTGCGCACGCGGGTCCCTCGAACGTGATTCCCGTGGGCGCGTAGGAATTCGCTTTGGCGCTCGCGCCCGGCCGCGCGCGAGTCAGGAACGGCAGCGGCCGGTATTGGGTCCAATCCAACGTAGGTGATCGATGACCAAAGAGAAGACGGCATTGCACAAGAAGCCGGTCGCGCCGGCGAAGGCGGTGAAGGCGCCGGCAGTGAAGGCCCGTCCGGCGGAAGCCCGGAAGCCGGAGGCGCGCAAGCATGACGGCAAGCCGATGCCCGTGTTGGCGACGGCCGTCAAGGGCCGCGCGGGCAAGCCCCTGACGCCGGTGGCAGCCGCGCTGCAGGCCAAGGCGCAGGCGGCCGCCGCCGCGGCAGCGGCTCTCGCGGCCAAGGTCAAGCCCGGACGCAAGCCCAAGACAGCCACCGGCGCGGCGCCGAACGGCGAACGGGTCGATGAGGTTGCGGAGGCGCGCGACGACGCCGTCGATCCAGCGGTCCAGGTCGCCGAGAAGATGAATCCGAAGCAGCGCGCCAAGGACCGGCGCGCGAAGGAGCGTGCGCTCAAAGAGGCGCTCGAGCGCAGCTACCAGGGCTCGCAGGAGGACCTCGAGGCCCGCCGCAACAAGTTGAAGGCGCTGATCAAGCTCGGCAAGGAGCGCGGCTTCCTGACCTACGCCGAGATCAACGACCACCTGCCGGACAACCTGGTCGACGCCGAGGCGATCGACTCGATCATCAGCACTTTCAGCGACATGGGCATCCAGGTCTTCGACCAGGCGCCCGACGCCGAGACGCTGCTGATGAACGAGAACGTTCCGGCCGCGACCACCGATGACGACGCCGAAGAGGAGGCCGAGGCCGCGCTGTCGACGGTCGACGCCGAGTTCGGCCGCACGACCGACCCCGTGCGCATGTACATGCGCGAGATGGGATCGGTCGAGCTGCTGACGCGCGAGGGCGAAATCGAGATTGCCAAGCGCATCGAGGACGGCCTCAAGCACATGGTGATGGCGATTTCGGCCTGCCCGACCACCGTGGCCGAGATCCTGGCGCACTCCGAGCGGATCCGCGCCAGCCAGCTCGCGATCGACGAGGTGGTCGACGGCCTGGTCGACCCCGGCGCCGAGGAATTCCCCGACAACGAGGAAACCGACGACGACGACGAGGAGGGCGACGACAACACCGACATCGGCGCCAGCGGCATGACCGCGGCCCAGCTCGACGAGCTCAAGACGCGCGCGCTCGAGCGCTTCGAGCGCGTCAGCAAGCTGTTCGAGCGGATGCGCCAGGCCTACGAGAAGGAAGGCTACAAATCCAAGCCCTACGTGCGCGCGCAGGAGCAGATCCTGGAGGACCTGATGTCGCTGCGCTTCACGGCCAAGATGGTCGAGAGGCTGTGCGACTCGCTGCGCAGCCAGGTCGAGGAGGTGCGCAGCCTCGAGAAGCAGATCTACGAGATCATGGTCAACAAGTGCGCCATGCCGCGGCCGCACTTCCTGAAGCATTTCCCGGGCGCCGAGACCAACATGCGCTGGGTCACGCGCGAGGCCGAGAGCGGCGCGCCTTACTCCGAGGTGCTGGCGCGCAACCTGCCGGCCGTGCACGAGCTGCAGAGCAAGCTGTCGGACCTGCAGAAGCGCGTGGTGCTGCCGTTAAAGGACCTGCGCGAGGTCTACAAGCAGATGGCCACGGGCGAGGCCAAGGCGCGCAAGGCAAAGCGCGAGATGACCGAGGCGAATCTGCGCCTCGTGATCTCGATCGCGAAGAAGTACACGAACCGCGGCCTGCAGTTCCTGGACCTGATCCAGGAGGGCAACATCGG
>CAZEIW010000053.1:0-7526 GCA_964512305.1 uncultured Burkholderiaceae bacterium
CGCGCGCCGCGGTCGAGCGCCGGCTGGATCAGGTTGGCGTGGAAGGGCATCACGACCGTGCCGTCTGTGGTCGTCCCCTCGGGAAAGATGCCGATCGTCTCGCCCGCGGCGAGTCGGTTCGCGAGCGACCGGTTGATCGCCGCCACCGCGTGCCGGCGCCCGCGCTCGACGAACAGGGTCCCGACGCCGCGCGCGAGCCAGCCGAAGAGCGGCCAGCGCGCGACCTCGGCCTTCGACACGAAGCGAGCCGGCACCACGGACGCGAGCGAGAAGATGTCGAGCCAGGACGTGTGATTGCTCAGCAGCAGCGTGCCGCGAGCGGCGTCGCCCGCGCCGCCGGGATGCCGCTCGGGAATGCCTTCCGGGTCGACGACGCGCAGGTCCATCGTGACGCCGACGGCGACCAGCAGCATCCGCGACCAGAACAGCACCAGCGCGTCGCGCACTTGGCGCGGGAGGAAGCGGAACACGGTCATCGCGACCACGACGCCCCAGACCACGTGCAGAAACACGCCGACGAGCGCGAACGGCGCGAGCAGATACAGCGCGATGCGGTACAGGCGGTCGCTCACGGAGTCGTGGTGAAGGAGCGGCGCTTCGTTACACGCCGACCCTCGGGGCAGGCCCCTGAGGGCAGGCGTGGATGGCCGGGACAAGCCCGGCCATGACCGGCATTGACTTGACGCCGATAACCGGCGTCATCCCCGGGCGAAGTCCCGGGGATCCACGTCGGGGCGCGCGTGCGGCGCCACAAGTTCATCACCGCCCCTCCACTGGACGCTCGAAGCGGACCTCGCCGCCGACGATGGTGAACCGGGCGCGGCCTTCGAGCTCGTGGCCGGTGAACGGGGAATTCTTGCCGCTGCTGGCGAGCGCTTCCGCGCGCAGGATCCAGGGCTCCTCGGCGGCGAAGATCACGAGATCGGCCTTGCGCCCCGGCAGCAGCGTTCCGGTGTCCTCGCCGAGGACGCGCGCCGGCGCCTCGGTCACGGTGGCGAGAGCACGCGCCAGCGGGAGGCGTTCCGACTGCGCCCAGCGCAGGACCAGCGGCAGCAGGGTCTCGAGGCCGGTCGCGCCGGGGCACGCTTCGCCGAACGGCAGCAGCTTGTCCTCCTCGGCGAGCGGCGCATGGTCCGAGCACACCGCGTCGATCGTTCCGTCGGCCAGGCCGGCGCGGATCGCGCCACGGTCGCGATCGGTGCGCAGCGGCGGGTCGAGGCGGTAGTTCGAATCGAAGTCGCCCACGTCGACGTCGATCAGGTGCACGTGGTGGATCGAGACGTCGGCGCTGATCGGCAGGCCTTCGCGCTTGGCGCGCCGCACCAGCTCGACCCCGGCCGCCGAAGAAAGGCGGCACAGGTGAACGCGCGTGCCGGCGGTGCGCTGCAGCTCGAAGATCGTCTGCAGCGCGACCGTCTCCGCGGCGGCCGGAACGGCCGGCAGTCCCAGGCGCCCCGCGACCGCGCCCTCGCCGGCGACGCCGTCGCCCGCGAGCGAAGCGTCGACCGGGCGCAGCCAGATCGGCAGGTCGAACGTCTTCGCGTAGAGCAGCGCCTGCAGCAGCGCGCCCCGGTTGTCGGGCAGCGCCTGCGTCTGCGCGAACGCGACGCAGCCGACCTGCGACAACGTGTGGATCTCCGCGAGCGCCTCGCCCTTCAACCCGGAGGTCAGCGCGCCGATGGGGTACAGGCGCGCCCCGGCCGCTTCGCGCGAGCGCTGCCGCAGCATGCGCACCAGGCCTGGCTCGTCGAGCGGCGGGTCCGTGTCGGGCGGGCAGACGACGCCGGTCACGCCGCCGGCGAGCGCGGCGCGCATCTCGATGCGAAGCGCGCCGTCGACGCCCGGCTCCCGCATGCGCGCGCACAGGTCGATCAGACCCGGGGCGACGATCAGTCCGCGCGCGTCGATGGTTCGGTCGGCGACGAAACCGTCCGGCGCCGCGCCGATCGCGGCGATGCGCCCGTCGGCGATGTAGACGCCGGCGACCCGGTCGAGACCCGCCGCAGGGTCGATCACGCGGCCGTTGAGGATGGCGAGGCGGGTGGTCATGGTTTCAGCGCGCCGGGCATCCCCGGGCGCCGATAACAGGCGTCATCCCCGGGCGCAGTCCCGGGGATCCACGTCGGTGTGGGCCGCGAGCGCTTCGTTGCACGCCGACGTGGATGGCCGGGACAAGCCCGGCCATGACACCGCTATTGGCGTCCTCCGTAGCAGGCGTCATCCCCGGGCGAAGTCCCGGGGATCCACGTCGGTATGGGCCGCGGGCGCCTCGTCCTGCGCCGACGTGGATGGCCGGGACAAGCCCGGCCATGACCGGCATTGACCGGACGCCGCTTATGGGCGAGGGAGTAGCAGCGATCACCGCGCCCTCCCCGACGACATCGCGATCGACATCACCGCCATGCGGACCGCGATGCCGAAGGTGACCTGCGGCAGGATCACGCTGTGCGTGCCGTCGGCGACGCGCGAGTCGATCTCGACGCCGCGGTTCATCGGGCCGGGGTGCATCACGATGCAGTCGGGCCTGGCCGCGTGCAGCGCCTCGGGCGTGAGGCCGTAGTTGCGGAAGTACTCCTCCGCGCTCGGCAGCAGCGCGCCGCGCATCCGCTCGTTCTGCAGGCGCAGCATGATGATCACGTCGGCGTCCCGGATGCCCTGCTCGAGCGAGGTGAACACGCGCACCCCCATCTGCTCGAGGCCGGCCGGCAGCAGCGTCAGCGGGCCGACCGCGCGCAGGTCGGCCACGCCGAGCGTTGCGAGCGCGTGGATGTCGGAGCGCGCCACGCGCGAGTGCAGGATGTCGCCGACCACCGCCACCGACAGCCCCGAGAAGCCGCGCTTGTAGTGGCGGATCGTGTACATGTCGAGCAGCGCCTGGGTCGGATGCGCATGGCGGCCGTCGCCGGCATTGATCACGTGCACGTGCGGTGCGACGTGGCGCGCGATCAGGTAGGGCGCCCCGCCCTGCGCGTGCCGCACGACGAACATGTCGGCCTGCATCGCGGTCAGGTTGTTGATCGTGTCGAGCAGCGACTCGCCCTTCGCGGCGCTCGAGGCCGCGATGTTCAGGTTGAACACGTCGGCGCTCAGGCGCTTGGCCGCGATCTCGAAGGTGGTGCGGGTGCGGGTCGAATTCTCGAAGAACAGGTTGAACACCGAGCGCCCGCGCAGCAGCGGCACGCTCTTGACCTCGCGCGTGCCCAGCGAGATGAAGCTGTCGGCGGCCGACAGGATCTCCTCGATGATCTGGCGCGGCAGGCCGTCGGTCGACAGCAGATGGTGCAGCCGGCCGCCGGCGTCGAGCTGCGGGTTCCTCGGCGTGGGGCTGATGCGCTCAGACACGCGCGTTCTGCTCGAGCTTCAGGTGCAGGTGCCCGGCATCGTCGCGCGACAGCACGACGCTCACCTCGGCCGGGACTTCGATCGTGCGGCCCACCGCCGAGGGCGCGATCGGCAGCTCCCGCCCGCCGCGGTCGATCAGCACCGCGAGGTCGATGCGCGCCGGGCGGCCGTAGTCGAACAACTCGTTCATCGCCGCGCGCACCGTGCGCCCGGTGTGCAGCACGTCGTCGACCAGCACGATGTGGCCGCCGGCAACCTCGAACGAGATGCGCGACGGCCGCACGCCCGTCTTGAGGCCGCCGCGGCGGAAGTCGTCGCGGTAGAACGAGACGTCGAGCACGCCGACCGGCGCCTCCACCTTCAGGTCGCGGCGCAGCCGTTCCGCCAGCCAGACGCCGCCGGTGTGCACGCCGACCAGCCGCACCTCGCGCCCGGCCACCTGCTCGCGCACGTGCTGCGCCAGGGCCGCATAGATCGATTCGGCGTCGAGCTCGATCACGCGCCGGCTCCTTCGGCCGCGCCTGCGGCCTCTGCCCTGCCGTCTTCTAGCTCGTCGAGCCACTGCTGGAGGATCACCGCCGCCGCACGGTCGTCGGTCGAATGCGCGGGCTCGAGCACCACCGAGGAATAACGCTCGTCGACGCGCGCCACCGGCAGCCGGAAGCGCCCCTCGAGCTGGCGCGCGAAGCGCTCGCAGCGGCGCGTCATCTCGTGCGGGGCGCCGTCCGGATCGCGGGCCACGCCCACCACCAGCTGCGCCGGCTGCCATTCGGCGACCACCGCTTCGACCGCGCGCCAGCGCCGCTGGCCCTCGGCTTCGATCACCCGCAGCGGGCGCGCACCCTTGGTCACCCGGTTGCCGATCGCGACGCCGATCCGGCGCGTGCCGAAGTCGAACCCGAGCACGACCGCCGCTTGGCCGACGCCCAACGCCTCGCGCGCCGGGTGGGGCGCGCGCTCCGGCGCGGGGGACGCCGGCAGGGCCTCACGCATGCCCGGCTTGACCCGTGATCTGCAGGGAGGAGCTGACGCCCAGCAGCTGGAGCGCGGCGTCGAAGCGCGACTCGACCGGCGTGTCGAAGATCACGCGCGAATCGGCGGCGACCGTCAGCCACCCGTTCTGCGCCAGCTCCTGCTCGAGCTGCCCGGCGCCCCAGCCGGAATAGCCGAGCGTCACCAGCAGGCGCTGCGGGCCGTTGCCGTCGGCGAGTGCCTCCAGCACGTCCTTGGAGGTGGTGAGGCCGATGTCGTCGGCCACGGTCAGCGTCGAGCCGTAGTGGCCGGCGGGAGCGTGCAGCACGAATCCGCGCTCGGTCTGGACCGGCCCACCGTAGAACACGGGCTCGTCGCGCCAGGGCGCGATCTCGAGCTTGAGGTCGATCTTGTCGAACAGGCGCGCCAGCGTGAGCTCGGTCGGCCGGTTGATCACGACGCCCATCGCACCTTTATCGCTGTGTTCGCAGACGTAGACCACCGTACGGTCGAAGTTCGGATCGACCATGTTCGGCATCGCGATCAGGAACTGGTGCGTCAGGTTCACGGCGTTTAGTCTAGCGGCAAAGCCGGCCGGCTGGATGCTGCGGCGCGCGGGCCGGCTCAATGCGAATCGTCATCGACTTCGGCCTCTCCCCCGGACTCCGCCGCGCGGATCGCCCGCACGCGCTCGGCGGTGTCCGGGTGGCTCGACAGATAGGCGTCCGCATCCGGGCGACGGGCGGCGCCCCCATTCCCGCGCTCCCCCTGAAGCTTTTCGAGGAGGTGCGCGAAAGGCTCCAGCGCCACCCCATTCGCGCTGAGCAGTCCGACGGCATAGGTGTCCGCTTCGCGCTCCATGTCGCGCGAATATGACATATCGGCGAGCGTTGCGGGCACTGCTGCCACCAGCCCGGAGGCGTCGCCGACCAGCAGCGTCGCGGCCGCTGCGGTCACGGTGCCGGAGATCATGCGGCGAAGGATGTGGCGCTGCTCGACGTGGCCGATCTCGTGCGCCATCACGCCGAGCAGCGCGTCGTCGCCGCCGGCGAGGCGGACCAGCTCGTCGGTCATCACGACGGTGCCGCCCGGCAGCGCGAACGCGTTGGCCCCGATCCGTCCCCCGGCGCGAAACTCGAGGCGGTAGTGGCGCGGGTCGCCCTGCGGCACGATCGATGCGAAGAGGCTCTCGAGATGCGCCTGGCGCTCCGGCGTGAGCGTGCTCGGCTGAAGCACGCCGCGGTCGAAGAACTCCGCGGCGCGCTGGCCGATCGACGCTTCGACACTCAGGGGCAGGCGGCGCGCGGCGAAGTCGGCGGCCCGCGGCAGCCCGAACGCGTAGCCCACCCACAGGACGGCGATCACCATCGCGAGCGCCGCGATCGAAAGCGGCCAGTGCCGCTGCCAGCGCACGACCCACGAGTCCCGAAAACCGGTGACCTCGAGCAGGCGGTCGAACGCCGCCTGGTCGGCCGCGGCCACCTCGCAGTAGGTGCCATCGCGGAACGTGACCAGGCGGGGCGCGTGCCGCAGCGGTTCGGACACGCGCGTGCCGGCGAGATCGAACTCGCGCGCCAGGCCGTCGCCGCGAAGGTCGATCAGGCCGCCGGCCACGCGGAGCGTCACCGCGCGCGGGCGCGATTGCGCGCCGTCGTAGTAGCGCGCGGCCAACTCGCCGGCGGTGTCGGACACAGCGTCGGAGACCGCATCGGAGACAGCGTCGGGGACAGCGTCGCGGACGGCGTTCATAGCGCGAAGTCGATGTCGAGCAAGTCTACCGCCCCCTCGCCGACGGCTCCGATCTCAGGGCCGGCGCCGGCCTGCGCGATGCGGTCCAGATCGCCGGCGCTGATCACGCTCACCGATTCGAGCTTGACCTTGAGCAGGCGGATCGCGGCGAACGGGATGAACAGCCCCAGCGTCAGCACGATGAGGACGAGATTGCCGAGCACGACCCCGGCGAGCCGCCCCGGCTTCACCTGGCTGTCGAACCGCACCGGACCGATCGTCGTGCGCTGCCAGACGTAGTTCTGCACGCGTGCCACGACGGTCTGCATCGCCGCGATCAGGGCGGCGTAGAAGAGAACCAGCACGACCACGCCGGCCATCACCCCGCCGGCGCCGCGGCCCCCGAGCGCGACGCCGGCCATGCCCGCGAAGGCCACCAGCACGACTGCGACGAGCACCGCGCCCAGCCCCATCGCGACGGCCTCGAGGTACAGGCGGTAGAACGCGCCCGGGCGGCCGTCGAACGTCGACTGCTCGCCGCCGTACGCGGTGTTCGCGTGCTGATAGCGCTTGGCCCGGTAGTGGAGGTACGGTGCGAGCGCCAACAGGAGCAGGTAGCCCGCGGCGACGGGGACGAACAGCATCGGGTCGGGGCGCACCTGGCCGGCCGCGAACCCGACGAAGACGCCGGGCAGCAGCATCAGCACGATCGGAGGGACGACGAGCCGGTAGGCCTCGGCGGTGCTGCCGAGGAAGCGGAAGCGCAAGCCGCGATAGTTCGAGTTGTGCAGGCGGAAGCGCTGCGACTGCGCGAGCAGCCAGGGCAGCAGGCCGACGAAGCCCAGTGCCGCGGCCATGCCGAGCCACGGCGAGAAGTCGAACGCGTACCGATATCCGGCGATCGCGATCACGGCAATCAAGCGGCCGCGCAGGATCGCGCCCGGGCGGCCGTGGTAGTCGAACACCGAGCCGTCGAGCCGCGTGTTGCGATAGAAGTACTGCAGGCGCCGCACCTTGGCCCAGGCGGAGTAGATCCCGAGCGTGACTATCGTGAGCAGCAGATTCACGATCCAGATGCGGAAGTACTCGCTGCCGGTGCCGGTGAATTCGATCGGATAGCGCCGCTGCGCGGCGTCGGCGGCGGCGGGGGTGCCCTCGGATGTGGGGGGCGCTTCGTCCATCGGCGGGTGGTGTCTCGTGGGTAGGCGACGCTCACTTGTAGCGACAAACCCCTCCCCGCGCAACGCAGAATCCGACGGGTTCCGCCAATCGTTGTGTCGGTGCGACGAGAGGGAAGCGTTTCCGGCCCGCGCCGACCCTCGGGGCGGGCCCCTGAGGGCAGGCGTGGATGGCCGGGACAAGCGCGGGGATGACGCCTACTACGGAGGACACCAATAGCACCGTCATGGCCGGGCTCGTCCCGGCCATCCACGTCGGGGCGAGACTAGGCGCTTCAGCCCCACGCCGACGTGGATCCCCGGGAC
>CAZEIW010000054.1:0-4044 GCA_964512305.1 uncultured Burkholderiaceae bacterium
GGGGGGGGGGGTGCACTCACCCCGGCGGGTGTCCCCCGGGGGTTGGCCGGGGGTACCCCCGGGGGGGGGCACCCCCGGGTTTCGTCCCGCGCCGACGTGGATGGCCGGGACAAGCCCGGCCATGACCAAATTGAGCCGTCAGTGCCAAGCAGCCGTCACCCCCGCACGCCCTCGAAGAACTCCATCACCCGCCGCGGCAGAAACCCCAGGTCGCCCGGGAACGGTGCCTGCGCGAAGCCGACGTGGCCGCCGTGGCGCGGCTGCTCGAGCAGCACCTGGGCCGACACTTCGGACGGGCGCGGAAGGCTGGGCGCGGGCTGGAACGGGTCGTTGAGTGCGTTCAGGGCCAGCATCGGGACCGCGATCGAGCGCAGCCACGGCTTGGCCGACGCGCGCTCCCAGTAGTCGAGCGCCCCCCGAAAACCGTGCACCGGCGCGGTGAAGGCATCGTCGAACTCGTACAGCGTCCGGCTGGCGACGATGCGGCGCTCGTCGGCCAGCCCGGGAAAGCGCCGCACCATGGCGACGGCCTTGCGCCGCATCGTCACCAGGAATACGAGCGCGTAGATCCGGTTGGCGCCCCGTTCGAGCGAGCGTCCGCCGGCCACGAGGTCGAACGGCGCGCTGATCGACGCACCGGCATGCAGCCACGCCGCGTCCGCGCCCCGCTCGCCGAGCCACTTCGCGAGCGCGTTGCCGCCGAGCGAGACGCCGACCGCGTGCAGCCGCGCCTGCGGCCAGGCCGCATGCGCGCGCCTGAGGATCCAGTCGATCTCGTCCGAATCGCCGGAGTGGTAGGCGCGCGGCAGCCGGTTCAGCTCGCCGCCGCAGCCCCGGAAGTGCGCCACCAGCGCGCGCCAGCCCCGGTCCGCCGCGGCGCGCATCAGCGCGCGCGCATAGTGGCTGCGCGAGTCGCCCTCGAGGCCGTGAAACAGCACCAGCAGCGGCGCGCCGGCCGCTGCCGGCTCGGGCTGCGCGTGATCGACGTCGATGAAGTCGCCGTCGGGGGTGTCCCATCGTTCGCGCCGGTAGCGCACCGCCGGCGCGGGCAGCAGGCGCGCGGGAACGATCGTCTGCGAGTGCGCCCCGGGCAGCCACAGGGGCGCGCGGTATTCCCCCTCGATCAGCGGCATGCGGCTTCCTGCCGGCCCCCCCGCTAGTGCACGGTCCCGTGCGCCGTTTCGACGTCCTGCGCCTGCCCCTGCGGCGCCGGCGCCGCGTGGTGGAGCACCATCTTCCAGCCGGCGGCGGTCTTGACGAAGCCGTTGGTCGCCAGCACGTGCACGACCTGGCGGCTCGAGCCCTGAACGACGACGACCTCCTCGATCACGCTCGTCAGGGTGACCGTGGGCGACTCGAACGACTTGCGGGCAACCGTGCGGATCTGCACCGGTCCGGCGGCCAGCATCATCGCCCAGGAGGACTTGACCGCCGCAGGGCCGAGCAGGCGGGCGCCCCCGGGATGGACGCAGCAGACGTCGTCGTCCTCGGCCCAGAGATCGGTGATCGCATCGATATCGGCCGCTTCGAGGGCCTCATAGAACGCCTGCTCGCATTCCTCCGGCGAGGCGTACAAGAGAGGTTTGGTGAGTCGCGACATCGATTCCTGCGCCTCGGCTCCCGGGCGCCGGGCCCCTGGCTCGTGGCGCTAGTGCGCGGCCTTTACGGCCTGCCCGGCCTTGAGGCGATAGCGGGTGCCGCAATAGGGGCACATCGCCTCGCCGCGGGCGGCCACATCGAGGAACACGCGCGGGTGGTGGTTCCACACCGGCATCGACGGATTCGGGCAGAACGCCGGCAGGTCCTTCGCGAGCAGTTCGACCACTTGCGGTTCAGTTGTATTCATACCTTGGTGAGCCAATGGCGGTACTGGGCGGCGCGCCCGTTGACGATGTCGAAGAACAGCTTCTGGATCTTCTCGGTCATCGGCCCGCGGTGGCCGGCACCGATCATCCGGCCGTCGACTTCGCGGATCGGCGTGATCTCGGCGGCGGTGCCGGTGAAGAAGGCCTCGTCGGCGAGGTAGACGTCGTCGCGCGTCAGAGGCTTCGACTGCACGGGGTGGCCGAGATCGCGGGCCAGCTCGATCACGGTCGCGCGCGTGATGCCGGTCAGTCCCGAGACCAGCTCGGGCTCGATCAGCTGGCCGTCGCGGACGATGAACAGGTTCTCGCCCGCGCCCTCCGCGACGAACCCGGCGGTATCGAGCAGCAGCGCCTCGTCGTAGCCGTCGCGGGTCGCCTCCAGGTTGGCGAGGATCGAGTTCACGTAATGGCCCGCCGTCTTCGAGCGCACCATCGAGACGTTGATGTGGTGGCGCGCGTAGGACGAGGTCTTCACCCGGATGCCCTTCTGCAGCCCCTCTTCGCCCAGGTACGCGCCCCACGGCCAGGCGGCGATCGCGACGTGCACCTGCGCGCCCTTCGGGCTGACCCCCATCTTCTCGGAGCCGTAGAAAGCGATCGGGCGCAGGTAGCCGGCATCGAGCCGGTTGTGGCGGATCACCTCGCGATGCGCCTCGGCGATGTGCTCGCGCGCGTACGGAATTTCCATCATGAAGATGCGCGCGGAGTTGAACAGCCGGTCGGTGTGTTCCTGCAGGCGGAAGATCGCCGTCCCCTCGACCGTCTTGTAGGCGCGCACGCCCTCGAAAACCGACAGCCCGTAGTGCAGCGAATGCGTCAGCACGTGCGTCGTCGCGTCGCGCCAGGGCACCAGCTTGCCGTCGTACCAGATCCAGCCGTCACGGTCGGCCATCGACATGTTCGGGCACTCCTCGAAAGCAAGTCATTCCTGGGCGGAAGCAAGTCATCCCTGGGCGAAAGAACGTCATCCCCGGGCGAAACCAAGTCATCCCCGGGCTTGTCCCGGGGATCCACGTCGGCGTGGGCTACGAACGCTTCGTCCGGCGCCGACGTGGATGGCCGGGACAAGCCCGGCCATGACGTGTTTAACCGTGCTGCCTCTTGTTGCCGTGTTGCCGTGTTGCCGTGTGCCTTGTTGCCTTGTTGCCTTGTTGCCTTGTTGCAGCCTTTGCAGCGGGACATTCTAGCCCGCACCCGGCTTCGGCGGACGCGGCTCGTCGCTTCCGAGCACGCGGCGCCAGAGCAGCAGCACCGTATCGATCTGCGTTCGCACCTCTTCGTGCGCGACGCGTGCCACCGGCGCGCCGTTCAGGCGCAGCGCGTGCTGCAGCCGGCGATAGTGCCGGTACGCGTCGGCCGACGCGTCGGCCAGCGGCGCCTCGAGCAGCCCGAGCTCGGCGGCGATCCCGAGCAGCCTGATGTTGCCGAGGCCGTCGAGCAGCTCCGGATGCCGGTGCGAGTGCGCCAGCACCAGGAACTGCACGACGAACTCGACGTCGACCATGCCGCCGCGGTCGTGCTTGAGGTCGAACCGCGAGCTGCGGTTCGGATGGCCGTCGAGCATCCGGCGCCGCATCGCGACCACCTCGGCCGCCAGCGGCGCGGGCTCGCGCGCTCTCGCCAGCACCTCGCGGCGCAGGCTTTCGAAGCGGGCGCCGAGTCGCGAATCGCCGGCGCACCAGCGCGCGCGCGTCAGCGCCTGGTGCTCCCACACCCACGCGCCGTGGCCGTCGGCGTTGCGCTGGTAGCGCTCGAAGGCCTCGATCTGCGTCACCAGCAGCCCCGCGTTGCCGTTGGGCCGCAGCCGCAAGTCGATCTCGAACAGGATCCCGCTCGGCGTCGGCGTGGTGAGGCAGGCGACCAGCCGGCGCGCGATCTGCGCGTACATCGCGGCCGCGTCCGGCTGCGGATCGTCGTAGACGAAGATCAGGTCGAGGTCCGACGCATAGCCGAGCTCCTTGCCGCCGAGCTTGCCGTAGCCGATCACCGCGAAGGGCGGCGGCGGGGACTCCACGCCCCCGTCCCGGGCGCCGCGCGCCGCGTCCGACGCGCACCACGCGCGCCAGGCGCTGCGCAGCGCGAGGTCGAGCACCGCGTCGGCCAGCGCCGACAGGTGATCGGCGAGGCGCTCGACGCTGAGATGCCCATTTAAATCCGCGATCAGCAGCCGGAACACCTG
>CAZEIW010000055.1:0-29047 GCA_964512305.1 uncultured Burkholderiaceae bacterium
GATGAAGCGCTCGCGCTGCGCGAAGGCGAAATTCGCGACGGCCTCGGGGTCGAGCTTCAGGCGCGTCCGGTACCTCTCGTAGTCGGCGAGGCTTTCGAACGCGATCAATCCCCAGGCCTCGAAGTTGCTGCCCTCGAACGGAAGGAAATAGCCGACCAGGCGCCCTCCCAGGCGGGGGATGATCCCCGACCACGCCCGCGCATAGCGCGCAAAGGCGTCGCGCTGGAAGGGATCGATCTCGTAGCGGATGAAGCAGGTGATGCTCATGCGGCGTCTCCGGTGGGGTCACGCGATAGGTCGGTCATGGCGGATGGGAATCCTCGAGGCGTCGATCAGTGGTACCAGCATAGGTCGGATCGCAGCCGGAATGCTTCGACGTGCGACGAAGTGACGCTGGTTCATGGGCGTCGCGGCGGAACGTGTTCTCCCTCTCCCGCGGAGCGGGAGAGGGACGGGGTGAGGGTATGAAGCGGAGCCTAGGCGCGCGCCCTCACCCCCGGCCCCTCTCCCGCTGCGCGGGAGAGGGGAGTTCCCCCGGCGGCTGGCAGAGCAGGACGCAGCCGCGCAAGCGAATATTCCCCGCGCCTGCGGCGCACGACTCTTCCTGGCGCCGGTCGACGAACCCTTCCGGCCGGGCATACGATGGCGCTGCGAGGGAGACACCGCATGGCTGCCATCGACGATGCGACGACAGGATCCGCCGTGCGGCGCGTCCGCGACCTGCCCGGTCCTCCCGGGCTGCCGCTGATCGGCAATGCGCTGCAGGTCGATCGTGAAAACCTGCACCTGATCGCGGAGCGCTGGAGCCGCCGCTACGGCGACGCGTTCCGGTTCCGGTTGACCTCGCGCGAGATCGTCGTGATGTCGAACCCGGAGACGATCGCGGGCATCCTGCGCGACCGGCCGGGCGGCTTCCAGAGGACGAGGCGGCTCGAGCAGACGGCGCGCGAGTTCGGCTTCGACGGGCTGTTTTCGTCCAACGGCGAAACCTGGAAGCGGCAGCGCCCGATGGTGCTCAATGGCCTCGATCCTGCCCACGTCAGGACGTTCTTCCCGACGCTGGTGAACGTGACGCGCCGGTTCGCGCAGCGCTGGGGGCGCACCGCCGCGGCGGGCGAGGCGATCGACCTGCAATCGGACTTGATGCGCTACACGGTCGACGTGACCGCGGGACTGGCGTTCGGCACCGACATCAACACGCTCGAATCGGACCAGGAGGTCATCCAGTCGCACCTCGACAAGGTGTTCCCCGCGCTCTTCAAGCGCCTGATCGCGCCTGTCTCCTACTGGCGCTTCCTGAAGCTGCCGAGCGATCGCCGGCTCGAGCGCCATCTGGCGGCGCTGCGCAGCGCCGTGGCCGGGTTCATCGCCGAGGCGCGAGCAAGGCTCGAGCGGCATCCCGAGCTGCGCGAGCACCCGACGAACCTGATCGAGGCCATGCTCGGTGCGCGCGATTCCAAGGACAGCGTGCTGACCGACCAGGACGTTTCGGGCAACGTGCTCACGATGCTGCTCGCCGGCGAGGACACGACGGCGAACACTCTCGCCTGGGCGATCTGGCTTCTACATGCCCACCCCGAGGCGGCTCGGCGTGCCGCCGAAGAAGTCCGCGGCGTGCTCGGCGCCGACGCGATCCCGGTCCGCCACGAGCAGCTGCACCGGCTCGATTTCGTGGAGGCGTGCGCGCACGAAACCATGCGGCTCAGGCCCGTCGCGCCGCTGATCATGGTGCAGGCCGTGCACGACACCGTGGCCGGCGGCGTTGCGCTGCCGGCCGGCACGCTCGTGATGTGCCTGATGCGCCCGGGCGCGGTCGACCCGCTTCACTTTCCCGACCCGCACGCCTTCCGCCCCGAACGCTGGCTGGCCGGTGCCGGCCCGTCCCACGCCGCGACCTCGGCCAAGCGTGTCGCGATGCCGTTCGGCGCCGGGCCGCGGATCTGCCCCGGCCGCTACCTCGCGCTCGCCGAGATGAAAATGGCCCTCGCGATGCTGTTCGGGTCGTTCGACCTCGAATCGGTGACGACGCCCGACGGCGGCGAGGCGCGCGAGCGGCTCGCCTTCACGATGTCGCCGGTCGGGCTGCGCCTGCGGGTGAAGACCCGGACGCCCTGATCATCTCCGCCGCCTTCTCGGCGATGGCGATCACCGGCGCGTTCGTGTTGCCGCCCACCAGAAGCGGCATGATCGAAGCGTCGACCACACGCAGACCCTGCAGCCCGCGGACGCGCAGCTCTGCGTCGACGACTGCCATCGGGTCCCGCCCCATCCTGCAGGTGCCGACGGGGTGGTAGATCGTCTCCGCGCTGGCGCGGATGAAGCGCCGCAGCGCGTCGTCGTCGTCGCCGATCGCGGGGCCCGGCAGCAGCTCCTCGCCGCGCCATTCGGCCAGCGCCGGCGCGCCCAGCACCTTGCGCGCGATCCTGAGCCCCCGGACCATCACTTCGAGGTCGCGCGGGTCGCTCAGGTAGTTCGCATGGATCGCCGGCTTCGCGAGCGGATCGGCGCTGGCGAGCCGGATCTCGCCCCGGCTCCCGGGCCGCAGATTGCACACGTGCAGCGAGAACCCGTCGCCCGCCAGGAAGCGCAGGTCGAGGCCGTGATCGCGCAGGCGCGCGGGCGTGAAATGGAATTGAAGGTCGGGAATCGGTTCGTCCGGCGCGCTCCTGACGAAGCCTCCGGCCTCGGCCGCATTGCTCGTGTACATGCCGCGTCCCTCGGCGAAGTAGCGCCACAGCTGCTGCAGCGTGCGCAGCGCATTGCGCCACGTGAAGCCGTAGGAAACCGGCCGGGTGCAGGTGTCGACGACGATCACGTCGAGGTGGTCCTGCAGGTTCTGCCCGACGCCCGGCAGCTCGGCGACCTGGGCGATGCCGAAGCGCGCGAGCTCGGCCCGCGGACCGACGCCCGAGAGCAGCAGCAGCTGCGGGCTTTGCACGGCTCCCGCGGAGAGGATGATCTCGCGGCGCGCCATGATCTCGAGCCGCCGCCCGCCCCGGCGATACTCGACGCCGGCGGCCCGCGTGCCATCGAACAGCACGCGCGCGGCGTGCGCGCCGGTGATCACCGTCAGATTCGTTCGCCCCTTGGCCATGCCAAGGTAACCCGTGGCGGCGCTGCAGCGCCGGCCGTCCTTCTGGGTCACCTGATAGAGGCCGACGCCCTCCTGGTCGGCGCCGCTGAAATCGTCGTTGGCCTTGAAGCCGGCCTGCACCGCGGCATCGACGAACGCGCGCGCGAGCGGATTGGGGCTGCGAAGGTCGGCCACGTTGAGCGGCCCACCGACCCCGTGATAGGGCGATGCGCCGCGTTCCTGGTTCTCCGCGCGCTTGAAGTACGGCAGCAGATCGCGGTAGCTCCAGCCGGGATTGCCGAGCGCCGCCCACGCGTCGTAGTCGGTCGGATGCCCGCGCGTGTAGCACATCGCGTTGGACGAGCTGCTGCCGCCCAACACGCGGCCGCGCGGCCAGAACAGCCGGCGTTGCTCGAGTTGCGGCTCGGGCTCGGTGTGGAAGCGCCAGTTGAGCACCCGGCTGTGCATCATCCAGAGGATGCCGAACGGCATGTGGATCAGCGGATGGCGGTCGGGAGGGCCGGCCTCGAGCAGGCAGACGCTCGCCGCGGGGTCCTCGCTGAGGCGGCTCGCGAGCACGCAGCCCGCCGAGCCCGCGCCGACGATCACGTAGTCATGCATCGCGCGTGTCCGAGACGCGAAAGCCGACGGCGCCCCCTTCGTGGGGCGCAGAAGTACGGGATTTCGGAGTGGGGCGCCGGCAAAACGGATTGCGCAAACGCGGCTAGCGCGAAGGGCTGCGGGTCACGGCGGCCATGAGGTTGCGACGCGATCTCAGCAAAGCGTTGGCTTCCATGTCTTTCAGGTGGCGCTGAGACAGGGGTGTTGCGGTCGGGGCGAGATAGCGCTCGAGCACGCGCAGGAACGGCGTCGTCAGATCGGGATCGAAGTGCGTTGCCTTTTCGCTCAGCATGTGCTCGACCGCGGTGCGATGCGACCAGGGCGCTTTGTACGGTCGCGCGTGCGTCAGCGCATCGTAAACGTCGGCGAATGAGCAGATCCGCGCCGCAAGCGGGATCGAGGCCAGGCGCAGGCCCGACGGATAGCCGGAGCCGTTCCACCATTCGTGATGGTGCTTCGCGATCAGCGCCGCCATTTGCAGCGTCGGATCCTTGGCCCCGCCGAGCAGTTGCGCGCCGACCTCCGTGTGCAGGCGCATCGCCGTCAACTCGAGCGGATCGAGCGGGCCGGGCTTGAGCAGGACCATCGCGTTGACGCCGATCTTGCCGATGTCGTGCAGGCGGGCGGCGTGCTCGATCCGGACGCAGAACTCCTCGTCCATGCCGATTTCCTCGGCCAGCATCCCGGCCAGGCGCCCGACGCGGAAGCAATGCTGTCCGGTCTGGTCGTCGAGGAACTCGGCGACCAGCGCCCAGTCCTCTGCGACGTCGTAGGCCGCGGTCCGGATCGAGCGGCGCAACGACTCGGTGCGAAGCTGCGCCAGCTCGTCGTGGATCGCGTTGAGCTCGTCGTGCTTGTGAACCACGACGCTCGGCGGCGTGGCCGCCCGCGGGCGCGACTCCTCGAGCCACTGGCGCGCCGCGGCGAGCGGGTCCGCCGGGTCCTGCACTGGAGGGGGAACCTGCAGCTCGACGCCGCGGCCGTTGAGCTGCCGGAAGAACGCCACCCGCTTCACGCTCGCGATGTACGTGACCAGCTCGTGTGCATGCGCGATGCCGAGCTCGCATTCCTCGCGCACCGGGGACCGGCCATGGATCTCGACCGACGCCCGCAGCACGTCGTCGAAGTACAGGCCCGAAAGCTTCGAGCGGTGATAGAGCTCGCGCAGCCGCTTGCGCGCGCGCGGCTGCCGCTCCAGGTCGCCGCTCGCCCAGTCGCACAGCGCCACGGCGATCCCGATCTGGATCTCGACCCGCGGATTCTGCAGGTTCGCCAGATCGACTTGCGCCGCCTGGATCAGCGCGTCGGCGGTCTCGTGGTCGTCGCTGGCGACCAGGTAGATCGCCCGGTAGAGCTCGAAGGTGGCACGCGAGACCGGGTCGATTTCCGGATTCCGGACCAGGCGCGACCCTTCCTGGACGTACCGCAGGCACGCCGATTCGTTCCGGATCCGGCTGGCGCAGAACAGGCCGTTGCCGGCGATCAGGAATCGAAGATGCCGCCCGCGCTCCGAGTCGGGCGCCAGCGCGAGCGCCCGCACGCCGACCGCGATGGCGTCGGTGTAAAGGCCCATCTCCTTGAGCAGAAGGACGATGTTCGACAGCGCGGCGCATTCCAGGAACGCGTCGCCGATCTCGCGCGCGATCGCCAGCGCCTCCTGCAGGCGGTCGCAGGCGACCTCGAACTCGGCCGCGTCCATGTACACGGGGCCGAGCGTGTTGCAGGCGCGCCGCTCGAGGTTGCGATGCCCGATCGTCTGGGCCAGCGTGCGCGCCGCTTCCCCGCGCGCGATCGCGTCCCGGCAACAGCCGATGCGCTGGTAGTAGAAGCAGCAATCGATGAGGATCTCGATCCGGCTCTCGATCTGGACGTCCGTGGAAAGCTGCATGTAGATCGTCGACAGGTGATCGACGATCGGCTTGGCGTCCCGGCTGCACGTCGCGATGCCGGCGAGCGTGTGCTTCTTCAGGATGGCATGGCAGTTCTCGGCGAGCCCGCTGTCAAGCGAGTCGATCACTCGAGCGATCTCGGAAGGACCTCGATTGAGCAACTGCGCGACTGTGATCTCTTTCGACATCGGTCAACCGGATTTCCCAAGTGTGCGGTAATGCCTAAATCAAACCGCCCGCCATAATGCAATCTCCTCCTTGAAAGCAGAGGAGGGGCCGCTCGGCGACATTCGAATCGGCGATCGGCTCAGAAAAGAAAGCTTCTCATTCACCCGATAGCGATCCCCGGAGGAAATCATGTTGAACGAATTCGTATCCGAAGCCGTTGCGACCGAAACCGAAATCGCCGAGGTCACCCCTGTCGAACCGCAGCTGGTCCTGCTCAGCGACGTCGAACTCGCCCATGTGGGCGGCGGCAACCTTGCGAACAGCTACTGACACCTGACAAAGATCCCCGGAGGAAATCATGCTGAACGAATTCGTTTGCGAAGCCGTTGTCACCGAAACCCAAGCCGCCGAGGTGGCCCCAGTCGAGCCGCAGCTGGTTCTGCTCAGCGAGACCGAGCTCGCTTATGTCGGCGGCGGCAATCTCGCCAATAGCTACTGACCTCGTTTCACGGCGAGTCGTATGGCCCGCGGGCCGCAGGAGCGGCCCGGAAGCCGGGTGGCTCCAACGCCGGGCAAAGCCTACGTGGTGGTCCGTAGGTTCGTCAATCGGACCTAGGGTGCGGTGCGGTAGCCCGACCGCGCGAATGCGCGGCGAGGGGCGGTGTTTTCCGTTCGTCGGGTGTGGCGCGCCGGTCCGCGGGATACCTTAACTCCGTGAGGCAAGAGGCTCCGCGGGAGCGTCCGCGGACCGGACCGGGCGTGTTACTTGTCCGGCAACGGGATGAACTCGGTCTCGCCCGGGATCGTTCCCATTTTCTGCTGCTGCCAGTCGAGCTTTGCGCGTTCGATGCGCTCCTTGCGCGACGACACGAAGTTCCACCAGATGAAGCGCGGGCCGTCGAGCGGCGCGCCTCCCAGCACCACGAAGCGCGAAACCAGTGGCGCACGCACGGCGGCGGCGGCGCCGGTGGCCAGCACGGCCAGAGTCCCTGCAGCGACCGCCGTACCGTCGATCTCCAGCGCACCGTCGACGGGGTAGACCGCGCGTTCGATGCCATCGGCGTCGAAGTCGAGCACTGCGCCCGCTTCGGCCTCGACATCGAGATACTGGGTCGGTGAGCTCGTGAGCACGGGCGATTCGAGGCCGAACGCGCGTCCGATGAGCACGCGCATCCGCAGGCCGCCGCCGGCGCGGACCGGGATCCGGTCGGCCGCCGTATGGTGGAAGGCCGGATCGGTCTCCTCGGCCGACGCCGGCAGGCCGACCCACAGCTGAAGCCCGTGCATGCGCTGGGCGACCGCCCGCAGGTCCGGCGGCGCGCGCTCGGAATGAACGATGCCGCGGCCGGCCGTCATCCAGTTGATCGCGCCGGGCTCGATGCGCTGCACCGACCCCAGACTGTCCCGGTGGAGCATTGCGCCGTCGAACAGATACGTGACGGTCGCCAGGCCGATATGCGGATGCGGGCGGACGTCGAAGTTGTCGGTCGGCCGGCGAACGACGGGGCCGAAGTGATCCAGGAACACGAACGGGCCGACCGCGCGCGCCGCCGCCGCGGGCAACAGGCGGCGTACCAGGAATCCGCCGCCGAGGTCCCTCTGGCGCGGCTGGAGGATCGTCGAGATGGGCATGTCGCCGGATTATGCGCTGCCGCACAGGCCGCCATCAGGCGCCTGCGGTATCCCCCACATGCGGCGCGAACGGAGGAACGGCAACGACACTGATTTACATCTGCGGGTTTCGGGCCGGATCGCCGGCCGGTTCCATCCAGATCATGCCCGGTTCCTTCGGCGAAGCGCCGGCACGCTCGTGTTTGACGCCGGTCCTGGCCGGATGCCACAGCCGGGGTAGCGTCGCATCATCGACTCTCTAGAGCGCATCGGCGGCGTGTGTGCGCCCCGGTCGACCGATCACTTGAACTCATCCGAGCATGCCGCCGACGCGGGCCTGACCGCTTCCGAGGCCCTGGCGCGCCTGCGCCGCGACGGCCCGAACGAACTGTCGCGGGCCGGCCGGCCGGCGCTGCTGCGCCTTGCGGTCGAAGTAGCCGGCGAGCCGATGTTCCTGCTGCTGCTGGCCTGCGCGGCGCTCTACCTGCTGCTCGGCGACGCCCGCCAGGCGGCGGTGCTGGCGTCGTTCGTCGGCATCGTGATCGTCGTCACCGTGCTGCAGGGCTGGCGCACCGAGCGCACGCTGGCGGCGTTGCGGGACCTGAGCAGTCCGCGCGCGCTCGTCGTTCGCGACGGACGTCGCCAGAGCATCCCCGGACGCGAAGTCGTCGTGGGCGACCTGATGCTGGTTTCCGAGGGCGTGCGCGTCGCAGCCGACGGCTGGGTCGTCGAGTCGACGGACCTGATGGTCGACGAGTCGCTGCTGACGGGAGAATCGGTGCCTGTCTGCAAGTCGGTCCTGGATTCCGCGGCCGGAAATGCCGGCGACGAGAACGCCATGGCGTTCGCCGGGACGATGGTGGTGCGCGGCCGCGCGGCCGTGCGCGTGAGCGCAACCGGGATGCGCTCGGCGTTCGGCCGCATCGGCCGGTCGCTGCAGGAAGTCGAGAACGAAGGCACGCCCTTGCAGCGCGAGATCGCCCGCCTGGTCAGGCGGTTTGCCGTGGCCGGCGGCGCGCTGTGCGTCGCCGTGGCGGTCGCCTTCGGGCTGCTGCGCGGCGACTGGCTCGTCGGCGTGCTGGGCGGCCTCACGCTGGCGATGGCGCTGCTGCCCGAGGAGTTCCCGATGATCCTGACCGTGTACTTCGCGCTCGGCGCCTGGCGCATGGCGCGGGAACACGTGCTGACGCGGCGGCTGTCCGCCATCGAGACCCTGGGCGCCGTCACCGCGCTGTGCGTCGACAAGACCGGCACGCTGACCGAGAACCGGATGGCGCTGCGCCAACTCGCCGTGGCCGATCGCGAACTGGCGGTCGACGGCGCCCAGAGCGGGCTGCCGGAGGAATTCCACGAACTGCTGGAGTTCGCGATCCTGGCCGGCGAAAGCGAGCCGTTCGAGCCGATGGAGCTTGCGACCAAGTCCTTCGGCAACGCGGTCCTCGCCGGCTCCGGGCACCTGCATGCCGAATGGACCGCGACACGGGAGTACGCCCTGACGCCGGTCCTGCTCGCGGTGACGCGCGCCTATCGGCCGCAGCCCGCGGCGACCACGGGCGATCAGGGCAACGCCTACCTGGCCGCGGCGAAGGGTGCCCCCGAGGCGATCATCGACCTGTGTCACCTCGGCACCGCCGCCGCCGAGGCGATCCTCTCCCAGGTGCGCCGCTTCGCCGCCGACGGCATGCGCGTCATCGCCGTTGCCGTCGCCAGGACCGGGCTGCCGCAGTTGCCGCCACGGCAGCACGACTTCGATTTCCGCTACCTGGGATTGATCGGCTACGCGGACCCGTTGCGCGGCGTGGTCGCGCCCGCGATCGACGAGTGCCGCGCCGCGGGCGTGCGCGTGATCATGATGACCGGCGATTACCCGGAGACGGCGACCGCGATCGCCCGCCGGGCCGGGATCGCGGCACCGGAGCGGGTCGTCAACGGCACCGCGCTGCGCGAGCTCGGCGACCGCGAGCTGGCCGGCGTGGTGCGCTCGACGCAGGTATTCGCGCGGGTCATGCCGGAGCAGAAGCTGAGGCTGGTCGAGGCGCTGATCGAAAACGGCGACGTGGTCGCGATGACCGGCGACGGCGTCAACGATGCGCCCGCGCTCAAGCGGGCCCACGTCGGCATCGCGATGGGCGGACGGGGAACCGACGTCGCGCGCGAGGCGGCGGCGCTCGTGCTGACCGACGACAATTTCGCTTCGATCGTGCGGGCGATCCGCCAGGGGCGGCGCATCTTCGACAACCTCCGCAAGACCTCGACCTATGTGCTCGCGATCCACATCCCGATCGCGGCGCTCAGCCTGGTCCCGGTGCTGGCGGGATGGCCGCTGATCCTGCTGCCCTTCCATATCGCGGCGCTGGAGCTCGTGATCGACCCGGCGTGCGCGATCGTCCTGGAGTCCGAGCCGGCCGGCCCACAGGTGATGGCGCGGCCGCCGCGCGACCCGCGCGCGCCCATGCTGGACGCGCTCACCCTGGCCTGGGGACTGTGCCAGGGCGCCGCGGTGGCCGCGGCCTGCCTGGCCGCGTTCGCGTGGGCCTACACCGATGCCGGCGCGGCGGCATCGGCGCGCTCGGTCGCGTTCACGACCCTCGTGCTGGCCAACGCGATGTTGATCGTGTCCAATCGCAGCCGGCGCCGCGGATTGATCGAGCTAGTGGCTAGCCTGAATCGTGCGGGCTGGGCGATCCTGGTGGCGATCGGCCTGCTGGTCGCGCTGCCGTTCACGAGCGAGTGGCTGCTGCAATGGACCGCGCTCGGCCCGATGCGGCCCGACCAGTGGCTGGCGGTCGCGGTGGCAGTTGCCGGGGCAACGCTGGCAGTCGAGGCCGGCAAGTCCATGCTGCTGCCGGGCTGGTCGAGCCGGCTCGCCGGGCGCGAGCGCCGCGGCAACCCGTTCGAGCCCGCCCGTGAGCGGGCAATCCCGTCCGGGCCGCCCCGGCGAGACGTCGATGGATAGCCACGAGCGTCACGTCGCCCTGCCTTCGCTCGCGCCGCGCGCGCTGGCCACAGCGATCGTGGTCGTGCTTGCCGTGATCGTGATGCGGCCGTTCCTGATCCCGATCGCTTGGGCCGTGATCCTGGCGTACGCGAGCTGGCCGCTGCACGTCCGGCTGCGTCGGGCCGTGGGCGGGCGGGCGACGGCCGGCGCCGCGCTGACGACCGTTCTGGCTTCGATCACGCTGCTGGTGCCGGTGCTGTGGATCAGCGCCTTGCTGCAGGACGAGGCCGTCGCCGCGGTGCGGGCGGTGGGTCGGTACGTCGCGACCGGGCCGCACCACGTTCCCGATGCGGTGCAACGCGTGCCCGGATTGGGGAAGATGCTCGACGACTGGCTGTTCGCGCACACCGGCGATCCGAGGGCGATCGGCGACCAGCTGCTCGCGCTCACGAGCCTGAGCTCGAGCGACCTGGTCGACATCGCCGGCAGCGTGGGGCGCAACGTGATCAAGGTCGCGTTCACGCTGGTCGTCCTGTTTTTCCTCTATCGCGACGCGGAGCGCCTGTTGCTGCAAATGCGAGCGGTCGCGCGCCACTTCCTGGGCGCGGGCGTCGAGCGGTACCTGCACGCGGCCGGCGACATGGTGCGCGCGGTGGTCTACGGCGTCGTCATCACCGCCGTGGTGCAGGGCGCCGTCGCCGGCATCGGCTATCGCCTCGCCGGCGTCGACCCCGCGGCCGCGCTCGGCGTCCTCACCGCGGTGGCGACCATCGTGCCGGTAATCGGCACCGCGATCGTGTGGGCGAGCGTCGGCGTCTGGTTGCTGCTTTCAGGCTCCCAGGCGGCGGGCCTGTTCCTGCTCGCGTGGGGCGCCGTGCTCGTGCACCCGATCGACAATCTGCTGCGGCCGCTCGTTGTCAGCAACGTAGCCCGCATGCCGTTCCTGCTGGCGATGTTCGGCGTTCTCGGGGGCCTGCTCGCCTTCGGGCTGGCGGGCATCTTTCTCGGACCGGTGATCCTGGCCGTCGCGATCTCGGCATGGCGGGAACTCGCGCAATCGTCCGCCCCCGCCGACGGGCACGAGTTGTCGCTCAAGGCTCCCCACCGCCGGCCCTGAGGCAGCCGTCGGGCGGTGCGGCGGCAGCGCCTGCGCCAGCCGCAAGATCGAATCGCAGCGTGGCGCCGAACCCGTGCCCATGGTCCACGGGCGATCGCAACTCGAGGCGGGCACCCGACTGCAGCGCGATCGTGTTGACGATCGCCAGGCCGAGGCCGGAGCCCTCGGACGCCACTTCACCGCGCACGAACGGCCGCACCAGCGTGCCCAGCGACGCCGGCGGCACGCCCGGACCGTCGTCGATCACGGCGATCTCGCCAGGTCCGACCCGGACGGTGACGCGTGCCGCGCCGGCCGCGTGCTTGAGCGCGTTGTCGATCAGGTTGCGCAGCGCGATGCCGAGCGCATCGAGGTCGCCAGCGACCGGCGCCGGCTCGCCGTGGATTTCGACCACGAGCCGTCCGGCGCCGCGCGCGTCGATGAATTCGTCGGCCACCAGCCGGGCCAGCAGGGTGAGGTCGACCGGTTCGCGCTTCAGGGCCACCCCCGACTCGATGCGCGCCAGTTGCAGCAGCCGCGTCGCGAGACGCGTCAGCCGGTCGAGCTGGCGCACCAGGGCGAGCGCGTGCGCGCGCGTGGCATCGTCGGGAGCGTCGCTCGTCAGACGTTGCGCCCGCGCGCGCGCGGCGGCGAGCGGCGTTCGCAATTCGTGCGCCGTGTGCGCGGCGAACGCGCGTTCGGCTTCGACCAGCGAGCCGACGCGCGCCAGCAGGGCGTTGACCGTTTCGAGCCACGGCTGCAATTCGTCCGGGGCACCCGCCGCCGGCACCGGCCGCAGATCGCCGGCGGCGCGCGCCGCCAGATCGGCACGCGCCGGCTCGAGCGCGCGGAAGGCCCCGTGCAGCAGCCGCCGCAGGACCAGTGCAGCCACCACCACGACCGCGCCGAGCGCGCCGCCGAGCCAGGCGGCGCCGGCCCAGAGAATCTCGCGCCGGTGCTCGTC
This sequence comes from uncultured Burkholderiaceae bacterium, assembly GCA_964512305.1. Classification (GTDB taxonomy): domain Bacteria; phylum Pseudomonadota; class Gammaproteobacteria; order Burkholderiales; family Burkholderiaceae_F; genus CAZEIW01. Next base: position 12,361 of record CAZEIW010000055.1, read on the forward strand.
GGTCTCCGCGACCTGCACTCGCAGGTCGCCGTCGGTCGCCGTGAGGGTCAGCACGCGCCGGCCCTGGGTCTCCCGAATGCCGTCCGGGGCGCCCGGATCCATGGGCTGCGCGGGCGCGGAATGCGAGCGCAGGCGAAGATGCCCGTCGCGGCCGGCCAGTTGATACAGGACGTACTCCTCGTGCAAACCTGCTGCGGGCGGCGAACCGCCGAGGTTGCCGCCGAGCGCCGCCTGCGGCAGCGCCAGCAGCCGCTGCGCGGTTTCGACCAGTACGCTGTCGAGCACTTCGCTCGCTTCATGCCGCAATCCGAGCAGCGCCGCGGCCGATCCCGCGAGCCACAGCGCGACGAGCGATGCGAGGAGGTTGTGCCGCAGCCGCCGTTCCAGGCTCCAACCGGCGCCCGGCGCCCGCGCGGGATCAGACATCGAGCCGGTATCCCAGCCCGCGATGCGTGCTGATCGACGAGGCGCCGAGCTTCTTGCGCAGGCGGCTGACGATGACCTCGAGCGAGTTGCTGTCGGCTTCGCCCAGGCCTTCGCCGGCAAGGTGCGATTCGATGTCCGCGCGCGAATAGATGCGCCCGGCATGCCGCGCCAGCACCGCCAGCACCGCCCATTCCATGGCGGTGAGGTCGATGCGCGCGTTGCCGCGGCGGACCTGCCGCGCGTCGAGATCGACCGCGATGCTGCCCAGACGCAGGTCGGCCGGCGGCTCGCTGCGCCGGCGCACGGCGTCGATCCGCGCCAGCAGCTCGTCGAGGTCGAAGGGCTTGACGAGGTAGTCGTCCGCGCCCGCCTGCAGGCCGCGGATACGGTCGCTGATCTGGTCTCGGGCGGTCAGCACGATGACCGGCAGGCGGCGCCCGGCGGCGCGCCAGCCGCGCAGCAGCGAGAGGCCGTCGCCGTCCGGCAGATTCAGATCGAGCAGAGCCAGGTCGACCTCGGGCGCACGCGGGGCCTGTGCGACGAGCTTGCACCAATGGACCTGATGGCCGGCGGCTTCCAGGTGATCGCTCACCGCCTGGCCGAGATCGATGTCGTCTTCGAGCAGCAGCACGCGCATGGATGGATGTTGGCACGCCGGAGCGCGATTGGAGTTGATCCAGGTGAACCGATTCTGAACCGGTGCCTCGCGGCGGTTCAGCCCGGGTTCAAGCCGATCCGGATACTCCATCGCAAGGCTGCGCGAGGGCGATCCCGCCGGGCGAAGCGCGGTTGCGAAAGGAGAATTCCATGCAGGCAAGCGAAGTGAAGGTCTGGGACCCGCTCGTGCGGGTGTTCCACTGGACGCTGGTCGCGGGCATCGGGCTCGAGTGGCTGACCTCCGAAGGCGCGCGCGGCTGGCACGAGGCGATCGGCTATGCCGCGCTCGCGCTGGTGGCGGTCCGTCTCGTGTGGGGCGTGACCGGCACGCGCTATGCGCGCTTCGCGCAGTTCGTTCGCGCGCCGGGGGCGGTCGCCCGATATGCGTCGCAGGTCGCGCAGGGCAGGGCGCCCCGCTTCCTCGGACACAACCCGCTCGGCGGCGCGATGGTGGTCGCCCTGCTGCTTGCGGTCCTCGGTACCGGCGTTTCGGGCTGGCTGATCGGAGATCCCACCGGCGGCTCGCGCGAGGCCTTGGAAGAACTGCACGAGACGATGGCGGGAGGAATGCTGGTGCTGGTCGGGTTGCACGCTGCGGGGGTGGTACTGACGGGTATCGGGCATGGCGAGAACCTCGTGCGGGCGATGCTTACGGGGCGCAAGCGCGCGCCGCAGGCGGGCGACATCGAGTGAGGCTCTCTCTCAGGAGGCGTTTCATGGACCGGGATCTGAAGCATTTCATCGTGCAGCTCGCAGCCGTTGCCGCCGGCGCGCTCGGGGTCGTCGCGGTGGTCGCGTTCGTATCGATCCCGTGGAGCCTGCAGCGGCACCCGGGAGAACCTGCGGAAGTGGTCAACGAGGCCCCGCGGCACATGACCTGAGGACCAGCCTTGTTAACATGCCCCGATGGCAAACCGTGCGGCGACAGGGCTGTGCACGGCGGCGGCGCGGTCGCGGGCGGTGTTCCTGCTCCTGCTCCTGTGCTGGGCCTTCCCGGCGCCGGCCCAGCGGGAGCGGCCGCCGGGCGAGCGCCCGCGCGTCGCGCTCGTGCTCTCGGGCGGAGGCGCGCGGGGCCTGGCGCATGTCGGCGTGCTCAAGGTGCTGGTCGAAAATCGCGTGCCGATCGATTTCGTGGTCGGCACCAGCATGGGCGCGCTTGTCGGCGGGGCGTTCGCGCTCGGCATGACGCCGCTGGAGATCGAGACCACCACGCGTGCGGCCGATTGGGACCGGATGTTCTCCGACCAGCCGCCGCGCACGAAGCGCTCGATCCACAGCCGCGAGATCGAGCGGTCGAACATCAACGGTGCCGAGATCGGCATTCGCGACGGCGCGCTGCAGTTTCCGCGCGGCGCGATCTACGGTCAGCAGATCGACCTCTTCCTGCACGGGCTGGCGCCGCGGCTCGGGCCGCTGGCGAGTTTCGATCGGCTGCCGATTCCCTATCGCGCCGTGGCGACTGACCTGGAGACGGGCCAGCCGGTGGTCCTCGATCACGGCGACCTGAGCCAGGTGATGCGCGCCAGCATGTCGGTGCCCGGCGTGTTCGCGCCGCTCGAGGTCGACGGCCGCCTGCTGGCCGACGGCGGGCTGGTGCGCAACCTCCCGGTCGACGTCGCGCGCGCGCTGGGCGCGGACGTGATCATCGCGGTCGACGTCGGCGCGCCGCTGCGCAATCGCCACCAGCTGCAGTCGGTCCTCGACGTCAGCCAGCAGGTGCTCAACATCCTGACCGGGCAGAACGTCCGCGAGTCGCTGCAGCAGCTCGGGCCCCGCGATGTGCTCGTGATGCCCGAGCTGGCCGGGATCGGCGTGGGCGATTTCGACGCCATCGACCGCATCATTGCCAGCGGCGAGGCGGCGGCGCGCGCCGTCTCGGATCGCTGGCGGGAGTTGGCCCTCGATCCTTCGGCGTACGCAAGCTGGCGCGCGCAGCGGCGGGCGCGCGAGGCCGAGCCGGATCGGATCGATGCGGTTCGCGTCGACGAGGCCGGGCTCAAGCACGTCAATCCCGAGGCGGTCGAGGCGCGGCTGACAGTGCGGCCCGACCCGCACTTCGACCCGGTGCGGCTGCTCGACGATGTCCAGTCGATCTACGCGATGGACGACTTCGAGCGCGTCTCGTGGCGCGTGGACCGGGAGGGCGACCGGCGCGTGCTGTGGGTCGTGCCCGAGGAGAAGGAATGGGGCCCGGATTACCTGCAGTTCGGCGTCAACCTGGCGACCGACCTGTCGGGCTCGAGCTCGTTCTCGGTGCTCCTGGCGGAGCGATCGACGTGGCTGGACCGCGCGGGCCTGGAGTGGCGCAACGAGGTATCGGTCGGCCGCACCACCGGCCTCGGGTCCGAGCTGTATCAGCCGCTGAGCGCCGGAAGCCGGTGGTTCGTCGCGCCCAGCTTTCACCTGTCGCAGTTGCGCGATGACCTGTACCAGGGAGAGTCGCCGGTCGCAACCTATCGAGTGCGCTCCGCGGCGTTCGATGTGGACCTCGGCCGGCGCATTTCCGACACCACGTCGCTGCGCGTGGGGCTCGAGCGCGGGTCGACCCGCGCGGTGCCGGGCGTCGCGGTGCCGGGGTTCCCGGATCGCTCCGACGCGATCGGCGTCTGGCAACTGAAGCTGACCGACGACCGCTTCGATGCCTGGGCTTTCCCGGCTTCCGGCGAGTACGGTTTTGCCCAACTACGCGTGGCGCGCGGCGGGCTCGGATCAGGTTCCGACTACGAGCGCGCGGAAGTCGGCGAGGACCTTGCGCTCAGTATCGGGCCGTGGCGGGGCGTGATCGGCGCGCGCGGCGGCCGCTCGCGCGGCGGGACGCTGCCGTTCGACGAATACTTCCCGCTTGGAGGTTTCCTTAACCTGTCGGGTTACAACCCGCGCGAGTTCTTGGGTACCCGATATGCGCTAGGGCGCGTCCTGCTCAGCCGACGTACGGAACTGATCGGAGTGAAGAACGGCTATCTCGGCGCCTCGTTGGAGGCCGGCAGCGTGGGTGATCGGCTCAACGGTCCAGCGACCGGGATTCTGCCCTCGGCGACGGCGTTCATCGGCCTCGATACGCCGCTCGGTCCGACCGCATTCGGATTGGGAATGGGCAAGGCCTCGCACTTCGCGGTGTACGTGTTCCTGGGGCGGCCGTAGAGTCTTGCCCGCCTGCTGAGTCCTTCCCAGAAGATCGTTCTCATTGCGATGCAGCACCAGAGATGCGAAAGAGAAGCTACGATACTGACTCGCTGAAAGGGTCTTATTACGCGGCGAGCTGGGGGTCCGGCATTCGAATGGGGACGGTTGCCGGCGCAATCTCTAACGGAGGTGGGCATGAAGGCAAGTGATTTCCTGCGGGTCAAAGCTCCGGGTGTCTATACGACCGCCCCAAATGCGAGCTTGTGGTCAGCCATCGAGACCATGGCCAGCCACGATATCGGCTCGGTCGTCGTGATGGACGGAGCCCGGATGGTCGGCATGCTGACCTTCCGCGAAATCATCAACGCCGTGCACGCCAACGGCGGCAAGGTCGGAGACGCCCAGGTCGGCAGCGTGATGGCGACCTCGGTCCCGACGGTCGCGCCCGATACCGACATCAACTCGGTCCGGCGCGTGATGGTCGAAGGGCATGTGCGCTACCTGCCGATACTCGACGGCGAAACGCTCGTCGGCGTGATCTCGTTTCGCGACGTCGCGCGCGCGGTGCTCGAAGAGCAGGGCTACGAGAACCGCATGCTGCAGTCCTACATTCGCGACTGGCCCGTGCCGGAGAACGTCGCGGTCTGAGGCGGCCGCGCGCCACCGTCATCTCCGCATCGGCCGCCGGGGCCCGATAGCTGCTGCCGCGCGCGGCAGGTCAAACGAACAACGCTACACCGGCCGCCGCGCCGCGGTTTGAACACGATCAAAGCACGCGCGCCGGATCGCGCGCGCGGCGCGACCATTCGCGCCATTGTGTCCGCGAATGGCGGCGCCCAGAATGCCCTTACCCGGAAAGTTCGGCCCGGGCCCCGAGCGAAGCTTCCCGGTGTCGGCGCCAGAGGCGGCACGGATTGGTCATCTTGCCTGCCGGCCTCGATGGCGATCATCCGTGAAAGGGAGTCCGATGTTCCACTCGATCCTGATTCCGACCGACGGCTCGGCACTGTCCGACCACGCGTTGCGTGAAGGATTGGACCTCGCGCGCGTGATGGGCGGCAAGGCTGTGGCGTTGCACGTAACCGAGCCGTTCCATGTATTCGCCGCCGATCCCACCATTGTCACGCCGACCCGCGATGAGTTCGAGCGCAATGCCGCGGCGACCGACCGCCGTATCTTCGATGCGATCGAAAGCCAGGCGCGCGACGCAGGCGTCAGCTGCACCTGCGTGGCGCGCACCGGCGCGCACGTCTGGCAGGAGATCATCAAGGCGGCCGAGGATAGTGGCTGCGATGCGATCTGCATGGCCTCGCACGGGCGCAGCGGTCTGGCGGCTGTCGTGGTGGGGAGCGAAACCAACAAGGTGCTGACGCACACCAGGATCCCGGTCGTAGTCGTGCACTGAGGTCATTCGCGGGCGCGTTCCGCCAGCCGCGCGCGAGATCGCGCTTACGCACGCCGGGCGGATCGCCCTGTCGGGCGCGGAAGGCGGGGCGGGACTGACCGTGGTGGTCGAGGTGCCGCTGTCCAAGGCGCGTGCCTCCCCGGAGGGCACGGCCCGGCCGGCGGAGCCTCAATAAGCCCAGAACGGGCCGGTCGCGGCCGGCGTCGAGTAGGACTCGAACGCGGTATAGACGGACCGGCCGAAGAAAAACGGCAGGCCCCAGTCGAACGTTCCGCTTCCCAGGTCGGTCCCGCCGACGTCCGAAAAGGCGACCGCGGCGGCGGGCGCAGTGTCGAGGTCGATGATCGTGAACGATACCTGGCTGCTGACCGTTCCCGACGAATTGATCGCGGAAAGGCCGACGGGAGACGGCGGGCAGTAGAAGCCGGCGCTGCTCGTGCAGGCCGCCAGCGAGGAATCGGGAAAGAACAGGCCATTGGAGCCGCTGTCGATGAAGCTGCCGGCGAGGGTCGAGCCGTTGAGGGTCGTGGTGAAGCCGCCGGTTGCCGGGTCGATCGCGAAGATCTTCGCCGCGCCCAGGCCGTTGTTGGACCGCGTGCCGATGCCGAACACCAGCGTGCCGTTGACCGCGGACAGCGCACCCGCCGGAGCGATGGCGGGCAGCTCGACGATCACGCCGTTGTCGTCGCCACCGAACGCGGCGACCGTATTGGACACCTGCAGCGCGAGCGGCCGCGCGATCGGCTGGCAGCCGCCCGCCGCCGGACAGCTGTAGTAGAAGCCCGCCGGCGCGGCCGAGCCGCATGCAGGCCCGCAGTCCTGCAGGTATGGGCCGACGCCGAGGATTCCGTTGCCGCCGAACGTCACCACCGAATTCAGTCCTTGACCCGCGTTGCTGCAGCTGGTCGGTACCGCCGCCGCCAGTCCGGGGTCGGCGATGATCTGCACCGACTGCGCCGCCGCGGTCACTCCTCCCACCGTCACATCGGCGGTGGCCAGGCTTCCCCAGGACCAGCTGCCGATGAACTGGACGCACTCGGCGATCGGCGCGCCGCCGGCGTCGGTCTGGCGCGTCAGCGTCAGCGAGGACGAGAGCGCGGGCGCGAGCAGCCGCAGGCCGGTCGACCCGGTGTCGACGATCACGTGGTCGATCGTCTCGCAGTCGGCCGAGCTGCCCGGCGCGCACACCGTGATCGTGACGTACGGGACGTTGACCGCATTGACGCCGGGCGGGCCGGCGTCGACGACGATCGGCACCGTGTTGCCGGTGGTCCCGGGAGCGCCGGACGACAGCTTGCTGCCGCCCGATCCGCCGCTGTCGCCGCCGCAGCCGGCCACCAACGCGGCGGCGACCGCAAGGGCAGCCAGTCGGAAGCCGGCCCCGCGCGCGCGGCGCACGGGCGCGGCGCGGCCATGCATCGGTGCGGGCATCGGGTGTCCTTCAGCGGATCTCGGCCGCGGAAACGCCCGGGGGAAGGCGTTGCGGCAGATAGGCATGCCCGGCGAATGCGCGCATGCGGCCGTTATGCTCGATCACGAGGTCCGGCCGGTCGATCGAAAGATGGCGGCTGCGCGCGACGTGCTGCTGCCTGGCGGCATCGAGGTACGCGGCATACGACGAACCGAGGAACTGGCTGAGGTCGGGCTGAGTCGGTCCCTGCCAGGCGACGCCGAATACGACGCCATCGGCGCCGACGAACTCGCGCACCACGGTTCCAGAGAGCAGCGTCGACTCGTGCGTCGAGTAGTGCGAGCCGGGGACGACACGCACCGCCGCCTGGGTCCGTGCTTGCCCCGCGCCGGCGGCTTCGGGGGCCGCGCCGAGAGCCGCATGTGCCGGCGCGCCGCCCAGCGACCAACCAGCGAGCGTGGCCACCAGCGCGAGCCGCACCCGGACCTTCGATCGCCCGCGTTTGCAAGGTCCGACGTTCATTGCCCGGTCTATCCCTACTTCGAGGTAAGGCTCGATGCTGTTTCGATCACGGCTGTGGCGCGTGACGTTAACACGGTCCACGGACCGCGAATCGCGGGTCGTAAGAACGGCGCAAGCTGCACCAGGCTATCGGACGAGGAACCGGGGGATGTCGCGGATCAACGAGGAGGCGAGCGTGGCGCGCGTCGCGGTTGCGGCGTGCCCGGTCGCAGCGCGCGACACTCCGGATTGCCGGGCCTTCGCGAAGATCGTCGCGAGCCAACTGACGACCCCGGTCCAGTGCGGCATCTGGCCCTGCGCGACGTCTGAGGGAAAATCGAAGACCGAGAGCCCCTGCTCGAGACAGCGGCTGTAGACCCTCGCCGCCGGGATGCTGCCAAGGTACGGCACCGAAAGATCGCGCAGCATCGTCTCGAGCAGCGCGGAGTCGTTGGAGTTCGGGTCGATGCGCGTCCCCACGCAGGCGATTGCGCAGTTGCCGGAGGCGACTCGCGGGGCCGCCTTGAGCGTGCGCACCGTGCTCTCCAATGCGCCCCGGTCGAAGATCGAGAAGGCGGTTGGGATCAGCACCGCATCGGCATACATCATGAGCCGCAAATACGGCATGCCCTGGAAGCCGCTGGGCGTGTCGAAGATGACGTGCTGCGCATCCGAGGGAGGACGCGTGAAGGAACTCGCAAGGCTGTGGCCACGGATCTTCGCGGAAGTCGCGGGGCGCAGCTTGAGCCAGATCTCCGTCGACCTCTGCGGGTCGAGGTCGCACAGGGCGACGTCGCGGTTCCGGATGGCGCAGTACGCCGCGAGATGCGATGAGATCGTGGATTTGCCGGCGCCCCCCTTGCCGTTGAGAACTGCGATCACCGCCATGGCACGCGCTGTCGACCCCGATCCGGAAGATCTTGATGGTAGGGCGCCATTCTGTGCGATTCCGATTCGATCGAGAAGGGGACTGCGGCCGCCTCCTGGCCGCCAGACTCACCTGAGTTGGATCGACCGTTCGGCGCAGGCGGGCGAAAGCGGCCGAACCGGGATGCTCGTGAGCCTCATGTTCGAGTCGTTGCCCTGGCGCTGCGGCGCAAGAGCGATATGAATCGAGCGAACGCTGACGCGCGGCCCGTGTACTCGCCAGGGCTGCGTCCCGTCCACCGCTTGAAGGCGCGGGAGAAGGCGGCCGGTTCCGAGAAACCCACCAGATAGGCCGTCTCGTTCACCGAGACCTTCTTTCCGTTCAGATATTCGAGCGCCATCCTGTGGCGCAATTCGTCCACGACCTTCTCGAAGGTCGCTCCTTCGGCCTTCAGCAATCCAAGAAGCGTCTGGTGGTTGAGACCCATCCTGCTGGCCGTCAAATCCATGCTTGGGTCGCCTGTGTGGAGGATCGGCATCAGCAAGGTCTGGACGCGGCCCCGTGTCGACTTGGAGCTTTGCAGGCCTTTGAGCAGGTCGTCCGCGCTCTCGCCGAGAATGCCGAAAACGTAGCGCGACGGGAGCGGGGATCTCAATGTCAGCCACTCCTCATCGGCCAACAGCGCGTTCTTGTCGCTTTCGAAAACGACGGGCACCTGAAAGATGCGGTCATACTCCGTGCGGTAGGCGGGCGCCGCGTGGGTGACATGGACCGCCTTGGCAAATTGTTCCGCCGCTCCCCGGCGCGACTCGCACACGATGCGGGCGAACGAAAATTCGGTGAGTTCAGGAAAGTCGTCGGGCTTCTTGCGCGTATCGATCAACCAGAACCGGCGACCCTCGTGCCTGAGCACAAAGCGGTCGCCGGTGGCCGCGCCGTCGATTTCGGCCACCAGCCGGTGATAGCGATTCATCTGCACGAACGCGTCGGCCAGCGTCTCGCAGGCCTGTCCGATCAGGCCGGCGATCGACAAGTCCGCCGTACCGAGCGACTCGCCGAGGTGCAGGGCGAGCGCAGGATCGTCGCACAGCTCCTGGCCGGCCCGCATGAGCACGACGCACTTCGCCAGTGGGATGCGGTTGTCCGGGTCCTGCAATCGCCGCAGGTCGATTCTCGACCGCTTGGCCAGATCCGTCCGGCTCGCCCCCTTCGACGCGGCCAACTCCAACAGCGCCCGCGCAATACCCGCCGAGATCGTGGGCTTAGCCATGGCTCTCCCAGGGCAAGGTGCGTGTCAGAGCCAATGTATCGCGCCGCGCCCGAAAAATGAGCGTGCAAGTCGGGCGTTACGCCGATCGATCGAGGCGCGAACACGGGAACCCCGGCCGTCGAGCTGCGGCCTGGCTACGGCCGCAAGCGGCAGATGATCAGCCCGCGCGGGAAGGGTGCGTGCGTTGACAGCCCGGAAATCAGCCCAGGGAAAGCAAGGTCCGGCCCAGGACCAGCGCGGCCGAAACGAGCAGTGCCACTCCACTTAGCTGGACGAACCACCGAGGCTGGCGCAGGATCTTTTCCAGGAGCACCAGCAAAGTAAGCGCCGCGATCCAAACCAGATTCATCACGCCGAGAACGAACAGCAGCGCCATCAACAACCAGCAGCAACCGGTGCAGTAGGCGCCCTGGCGAAGGCCCAGCAGCCATGCACCGGTGATCCCGCCGCGCTTTTGCGTCATCAATGCGCTCAGCGGTGAACGGCACCTGGATAGACATGCATGCTTCCACGCGCTGAATTGATACGCGCCCGCGGCCGCCAGGAGCAATGCACTCAGGTAAGGGCTCGAGCTCTTCATCATCGGCGACACCAACCGCGCCTCGAGCAAGCCCCACTGCGCGACCGTGGCCGATGCGCTGAACACAGCCCAGGCGGCGACGTAGCCGAGGGCCGACGCGCTGGTGACAAGCGATGCGCGGGTACGGCTGTAGCGCTGCGAGTTGATTCGGGAAAGCAGCCACAACAACGCTGCCGCAGAGGGCAGCATCATCGCCGCCATCATCACGGCCCACATCGCGAACACCAGTGCGAGGTCCGCACTGCCCCAGTTGCGCATACGCGGCATGAGCCACCACGCGGCCGAGACGTCCATGTTCTCCATGCCCCAGGCCATGAGGACCACATACGCCCAGGCGATGATAAGAACGACGACGGTGCCGCTCAGAGGCAGCAGGCCGCTGCGAGGCCCCGGCGATCGTTCGCCGAGGCTCGTCCCGTCAGGACTGATAGGCGAAGGCCGAATAGAAGCCATTCTTGCCGCTGACGTCGAGAGAAATTCCGTAATCAGCGATCTTCAGCTTCTTGGAAATCGACACCACCGCGGGGTGGCCGGGCACCGCGGTGAACGGATGGTTCTCGATCGTTACGAGGCCCCCTCCTTGCCCTTCCAGAGCCTCGATGTCGGCCTCCGCGACTTGCGAGATGCGCAGGCTGCGCTTCTTGCCGCTCGCTGAAAACTCGATCGGCACCGGCTTGACGCCCATCACCTCTCCGATCAGGGGACTAAGCGCAGCCAGATGGCCGCCGGCCTGGCCGGAGAAGATCGCTCCCAGCGCCTCCTGTTGGTCACGGCTGGCCTTGTCATCCAGATACAGCGCGACCTTCCACTTTGTTTGCAACATGTGTCCCGGCGTCGTGGCGAGCAGCGAGGCGTTCAGCCCGTTCAGTTGCACGGTGCCGTAATTGCCCGTGTCGATATGCCACGCCAGCAGCACAGTGCACTTGCCGTCGGTCGGTGCGCTCAGGAAAACGCACGGGCAAGCGGCGGCGCAATTGCACGCTTCAAAGTAGGTACCGTTGACTTTCCACGGTTCGGCCATGATGGATCCTCCGCGTTTCCAGTCGGGGCGGCAAGCCACGCGGCCCTCGACTTTCCCTGGGTCGACGGTGTAGACCGCTCAAGTCTAGTCGGCAACGCGAATAGTCCTGGTGTACCCGCGAGTCGCCCGTGGGGATTGCCGACCAGAACCGATAGGATCCCGGGATGACCCAACCGCTACACCTCGAACGGATCGCCTTCGATTCGAGCGGCGCGCCTTTCTCGCCCCGCTACGGCGACGTCTACGCGAGCCGCGACGGCGCGCTCGGACAGGCGCGCCATGTCTTCCTTGCCGGCAACGACCTGCCGGCCCGGTGGGCAGGACGGCACCAGTTCGTGATTGTCGAAACCGGTTTTGGCCTGGGCACGAACTTCCTGGCGACCTGGCAAGCCTGGCGGGAGGACCCGCAGCGGCCCCGGCGCCTGCACGTCGTTTCGATCGAAAAGCACCCGCTGCCGGCCTCGGATCTCCTGTCGGCGTCACCACCCGAGCTGCGCGACCTGGCGGCCGAACTGGCGAGGCGCTGGCCGCTGCCGTTGCCGGGCCTGCACGCAATCGAATTCGAAGCCGGCCGCGTGACGCTGACGCTGGCCTTGGGCGACGCTCGCGAGCTGGTGCCGCAGCTGGTGCTCGGCGCCGACGCGTTCTATCTCGACGGTTTCGCCCCTGACCGCAATCCCGAGTTGTGGGAGCCGCCGCTGCTCAAGGCCCTGGTGCGCCTGGCGCGGCCGGCGGCGACGCTGGCGACCTATACGACGGCGCACGCCGTGCGCGACGCGCTCGTTGCCGGCGGGTTCGAAATCGACCTTCGCCCCGGCTACGGCCGCAAGCGGCAGATGCTCGCCGCGCGCTTCGCCCCGCGCTGGAAGGTACGGCGCCACGAGCCGCCGCCACCCTGCGCGGGCGAGCGGCGCGCGATCGTGGTCGGCGCGGGACTCGCCGGCTGCGCCAGCGCGTACGCGCTGGCGCGCCGCGGCTGGACGGTCACGCTCGTCGAGCGCGCGGGCGGGCCGGCACAGGCCGCGTCCGCCTTGCCGGCGGGACTGCTGCATCCGCTCCTCAGTTCGGACGACAACGTGGCTGCGCGCCTGACGCGCGCCGGGTTCCTGATGATGCGCCGCCGGCTGCACGACCTGTTGCCGGACGGCGGCGGTGCCTGGAACGAGTGCGGCGTGTTCCAGCAGGCGGCCGATGCCGGCGAGGCCCATGCGTGGCAGGCGATGCTGAGGCGCTGGCAATGGCCCGACGCGTACGCCCGCTGGCTCGACACGCGCGCAGCGGCCGTCGCGATCGGCCTCGCGCCGCAGCGCGACGGGTTGTGGTTCGAGCAGGGCATGTGGGTGGCCCCGCCGCGCTGGTGCCGTGCCCTCATCGATGCGGCCGGCCCCGGCCTGGAGACCCTTTACGGCACCGAGGTCACCCGGATCGCGTGCGACCGCGGTGACCCGGGTTCGCCGTGGGAGGTCGACTGCCGGACGGCCGGCGGCGCTTCGCTGCCGGCGCGCACGGCACCGGTGGCCATCGTCGCCAACGCGCTCGGCACGTCGGCGCTGGCCGCCTCCCTCCACCTGCCAATCGGTCCGGTGCGCGGCCGGATCACCTTGCTGGCGCCCGGCGCCCTGTCCGAATTGCGTGCGGGTGTTTCTGGCGACGGGTACTTGGTTCCGCCGTTCGGAGGCCAGGCGGCGGCTGGGGCGACCTACGAGACGCCGCTGCCGGGTCAGAGCGATCCCTTCGACGTCACCGGACTGGACGACCGCGCGGCGCACGATGGCAATCTCGCCCGCCTGCGGCGCCTGCTCGAAGCGCCTCCGGCGGTGGAGATCGGCGGCGTATTCGACGGCGCGCGCTGCGTCGCGCGCGACCGCCTGCCCCTCGCCGGAGCGCTCGCCGACGAGGCGGCCGTGCAGTCGCAGGCCGGGCGCCTGCGCGGTGCGCACCTGGAGGATCTGCCCCGCCGCACCGGGCTGTTCGCGGTGACCGCGCTCGGCACGCGGGGGCTGGCGCTGGCGCTGCTGATGGCGGAGCGGGTGGCGGCACAGATCGAGGGCGAGCCGTGGCCGATCGAGCGCGCCCTGGCCGCCGCCGTGGATCCCGCGCGCTTCCTGCTGCGGCGGCTGCGCTGAAGACGGTCGCCGACAGGTCGCCGACAGTGTCGCCGACAGCTGCGAACGGCGCGCGACAAGTGTCTAGAATCCGTTGATGCGGAAACGATATCTCCAAAGGGCAGACCGCGCGCCACGCGGCGGCCATCCGCGGCCGGCCATGCGCGCCTGGATCGAGCGATGAAGAACGGCAGACCGGCGAGGGCCGCCGCAATGGCCCACTCGCAATGGGACCTGAGGGCCATCGTCGACGGGTTGAGAAACTCGCGCGAGGTCACGCACAACGTGCGTCCGCTGGGCCGCATCCGCGAGCTGCCCTCGCGCGAGACGATCGGCAACGTGCTCGATGCGCTCGCGGCGGCGCTGTTTCCGACCCACTACGGCCATTCCGACCTCACCGACGAGAGCATCGACTTCTTCGTCGGCGAGACCTTGAGCACGGCGCTGACGCTGCTGACCGAACAGGTGCGTCGCGGTCTGCTGTTCGCCGACGGCAATCCGGGCGCGGAACCGCTCGCGGCGCGCGCGGTCGAGATCGTGCGCGCGTTCGCATCCCAGCTGCCGTCGCTGCGCGCGCTGCTGGTGAGCGACCTTCAGGCCGCCTACAAGGGAGACCCGGCCGCGACCAGCACCTCGGAGATCCTGCTGTGCTACCCGGGCATCGCCGCGGTGATGAACTACCGCTTCGCCCACGCGCTGCACCGCCTTGGCGCGCCGCTGATCCCGCGCCTGATCACCGAGATCGCGCATTCCAGGACCGGGATCGACATCCACCCCGGCGCCGAGATCGGGCCGAGCTTCTTCATCGACCACGGCACCGGCGTCGTGATCGGCGAGACCACGATCATCGGCCAGCACGTGCGGCTGTACCAGGCGGTCACGCTCGGCGCGAAGCGTTTCGAAGTCGACGCCGACGGCGCGCTGCTCAAGGGCGGCCCGCGGCACCCGATCGTCGAGGACGACGTGGTGATCTACGCCGGCGCGACCATCCTGGGCCGCATCACGATCGGGCGCGGCTCGACCATCGGCGGCAACGTGTGGCTGACGCAGAACGTGCCGGCGGGCAGCAACATCACGCAGGCACAGATGCGCCGCGATTGAGCGCGCGCTGCGGGCCGTCGCGGCGCAGGGTCCAGCGCAGCGGCCGTGCGGCCGCCGGCAGGTAAAGCGGATGCCGCGGCCGGCCCGCCCGCGTTGCGCCGCTGGACGGCAGCCCCTATGCTTCGGCACCCGCTGTCCACGAGGAAGGCGATGTTTCGAACGGTTCTCATTCGCGCATGGTCGGCCGCGCTGGTCATTTTCGCATTCGGGCCGAGCGGCGCGGGTGCGCAATCGACCGAGATGCACCATCACGGCTTCGGCGATGCGGAGAAGTGGGCGCACGTGTTCGACGACCCGGCGCGCGACGCCTGGCAGAAGCCGCATGAGGTGATCGTCGCGCTGGCGCCGGCCCCCGACGCGGTCATCGCGGACATCGGGTCCGGGACCGGCTACTTCGCGGTGCGGCTGGCGAACATGGTGCCGCAGGGCCGCGTCTATGGCGTCGACGTCGAGCCCGACATGGTCAAGTACCTTGGCGAACGCGCGCAGAAAATGGGGCTCAAGAACCTCGTGTCGGCCGCCTGCGCGCCCGACGATCCGCAACTGCCTGAAAAGGCCGACCTCGTGCTCATGGTCGACGTGCTGCACCACATCTCGGACCGCGAGCACTACCTGCCCAGGCTGCGCAGCTACCTCAAACCGGGCGGCCGGATTGCCGTCATCGACTTTCGTCCTGATGCCGCCGAGGGCCCGCCGCCCGAGATGCGGATTGCGCCCGAGCGGACTAAAGCCGAATTCGAGCGGGCGGGCTACAAGCTCGATGCCGAGCACGGCTTCCTGCCGCGGCAATACTTCCTGGTCTTCCGCTAAGCAAGCCGTTCCGCCGGGCCGTCGCACCAAGCCGCCGCACCAAGCCGCCGCACCAAGCCGATATGATGGCCGGATGCGCCGGATCGCGATCCGTACGATCCTGTTCGACCGCGGCAAGCTGATCGCGTCGCTCCTCGGCGTCGCGCTCGCCTCGACGCTCGGGTTCGTGCAGATCGGCCTGTATCGCGGCTTCGAGCAGAATTCGTCGGCGGTGATCGATCACATCGGCGGCGACCTGTGGGCGATTCCCCACGGAATCGACGTGATCGACTATTCGCAGATCGTCTCGGTCGGCCCGCGCAACCTGCTGCTGTCGCATCCTTGCGTCGCCGACGTGCGCGGCCTGCTCTACGGGTTCTCGTTCCTGCAGCGGCCCAACGGGACGCGCTCGACCGCGCTGGTGGTGGCGCTCGAGCCGCGGCCGGGGAAGGCGTTTCCGTGGGGCGAGATCGACGGCGACCGCGAGGCGCTGAACCAACCGCTGCGCGTGAGCGTCGACCGCTCGGACTTGGCGAAGCTCGATCTGCCGCCCGACCCGATCGGCCGCACCTTCGAGATCAACGGCCTGCAAGTCATCGTCGGCGCGGTGACGAACGGCATCCGCTCGTTTACGCTCAACCCGTACGTCTTCACGTCGATCACGAACGCGCGGCGCCTGCTCAACGTCGGCGAGAACGAGGCCATGTATTACACGATCGATCTCGCCGACAAGACCTGCGGGCCCGCGCTCACCGCCTGGATGCGCCGCCAGCCCGACATCGACCTGCTGACGACTCCCGCCTGGAGCCGCAAGACGGCGAATTTCTGGGTCGGCGGATCGGGCGCGGGCGCCGCGCTCGCGTTCACGGCGATCCTGGGGCTGTTCGTGGGCGGCGTGATCGTCGGCCAGACCCTGTACTCGATGACCAAGGAGCACCTGCTGGAACTGGCGACGCTGAAGGCGGTGGGCGCGCGCCCGCTCGAGCTCGCCGGCTTCGTGCTCTGGCAGGTCGCATTCCTCGCGGGCGCCGGCATCGTGTCGGGGTTCTGCCTTGCGCTCGTGCTCAAGCGGGTGCTGCTCAACGCGGGCCTGTCGGTGGTGGTCTCGCCCGAGACGGTCGCGCTGAGCATGCTCGCGACGGTGCTGATGTGCGCGTTCGCCAGTGCCACCAGCCTGTCCGCGCTGTTCAAGGTCGAAGCGGCGACGGTGCTGCGGTAGATGTCTGGATGAACGCACGGGATGAACGCGCAGGATGAACGTGCAGGCTCAACGTGCAGCGGGATGAAGGCATGGGGCAGCAGGTCCTGGCGCGCGCGCACGGGCTGACCAAGCGCTTCGGCCTCGGGCACACCGAGACCGCCGTGCTGCACGAGGTCTGCGTCGAGGTTCGCAGCGGCGAGCTCGCGCTGCTGATGGGTCCGTCGGGCTC
>CAZEIW010000056.1:0-5658 GCA_964512305.1 uncultured Burkholderiaceae bacterium
CGCAAGCGGGAGAGGGGGAACAGCGGCCGTCGCAGACTCTTTCGCAAGCGGGAGAGGGGGAACGGCGGCCGTCGCAGGCTCTTTCGCGAGCGGGACAGGGGAACGGCGGGCGTCGGCGGCTCTCTCGCGTGAAGGGCGCCCTGCAACGGAAAGGCACCGTGCGACTTAATTTCGCCCGCCTGAAGACGGGATCGACCGGACGGGTTGCAGATGCGGCTACTCGCTTCGAGCGAGGAGCGGCATAATGGGCGGTTTAACACCTTCCCGGAACCCTGGAATTCGCCCGGGACCTCGATGACGTTCCTGGTTCAAGCACTGCTTGCGACCCTGGTCACTGCGTTGTTAATCCTGTGGCTGCGCCGGCCGGCGCACCGCTTCGGGCTCGTCGACCATCACGGCGGCCGCAAGCGCCATGGCGACTCGGTGCCGCTCACCGGCGGCATCGCGCTGACGCTCGGGTTTTTCGTCGCCCTGTCGCTGTCGTTCCACGCGCTGGGGCAGTACCACGTGCTGTTCGTCGCGATGGCGCTGCTCGCCGCGGTCGGGGTGCTCGACGACCTGGGCGAGGTGTCGCCGCGCGGCAAGCTGGGCGTGCAGGTGATCGCGGCGGTGCTGATGACCTCGTGGGCCGACCACTTCCTGCTCGATCTGGGCAACCTGTTCGACCGCGGCGACGTCGAGCTGAGGAATTGGGGCATTCCGCTGACGGTATTCGCGACCGTCGCGGTGATCAACGGCATCAACATGCTCGACGGTCTCGACGGATTGGCGGGCGGACTCGTGTTCGTGATGCTCGCGTTCTTCGCCGGCTTCGCAGGCTGGCTGAACGATGTCAACGCCTTGAAGCTGCTGCTCGTGCTGATGGGGGCCCTGGGCGGCTTCCTGCTGTTCAACCTGCCGCACCCGTGGCGCGGCTCCCGGCGCACCTTCATGGGCGACACCGGCAGCCTGGTGCTGGGCCTGGTCGTGGCCTGGTTCTCGATCGACCTCACACAGCGCGGCGGCGCCCGCGTGCCGCCGGTGGCGATGCTGTGGGTCGTCGGCATCGTGCTGCTCGACCTGTTCACGGTGACGCTGCGGCGCGTGATCCGGCGCCGCGACCCCGCCGCCCCCGACCGCGCGCACATCCACCACCTGCTGATGCGTCGCGGCTACGGCGGCGCGCGCGCCACGCTGGAGCTGGTCGCCTGCAACGCGGCGTTCGGCGTGGTCGGCACCGTGCTGTGGGCGCTTGGCGTGCCGGACTACGTGAGCTTCGCCGGCTTCCTGCTGCTGGGGCTGGCGTACCTGGCCGTTTTCCTGTTCCCGACGCGCTTCTGGCGCCCGCCCGGACGGCGCAAGCCGGGTGACGCCGAAGCGGCGCACGACGTCGAGCCGGCCCGGACCGAACCGCGCGTCGAACCACGCTCCGAAGTCGCCGAGCAGACCGGCGTGGAGGCTCGATGAACGCTCCGCATAAAGCCGCTGGGCCGCGGGTAGCCCCCAGCCGCGAGCCCGACCGCCCATTCCGCGCCGCCTCGCCAGACCGGCGTTCAGGCCCGATGAACGCGCCACACAAGCCCGCCGACCTGCCGGTCGCCCTCGGGCGCGAACCCAACCGCCCGTTCCGCGGCGCCTGGGCGGAGCGAGGTTGAAGTCCGATGACCGCGCCGCACAACGCCGCCAGGGCGCCGGTCGCCGGCGGCCGCATGGCTCGGGGCGCCCGGCCGGCGCGCCGGGGCGCCCGGCCGGCGCGCGGCCCCAAGTCCGCATGAACGCTCCGCACGAAGCCGCCAAATCGCCGTTCGCGCCGAACGTGCGCGACCTCGACCGCGCGTTCCACGCCGCGTCGCTGTCGCGCGGGCGCGAGTACGCGCTGTCGGGGCGCGTGCGCGGGCTCGAAGTGCAGCCGCAGGGCGCCAACAGCACCGAACTCAGGGCGCAGGTCCGGGGCTCGGCGCGCGCGCCGTACCGGGTCAGCGTCACGCTGTCGCGGCGCAGCGCGGGCGGGCCGGTCGAGATCGACTCCCGCTGCACGTGCCCGGTGGGCTCCCTTTGCAAGCACGCCGCCGCGGTGCTGCTGCGCTGGCGGCCGCAACTGGCCGCCAGCGGCGGCTCACCGCTGGCGGCGCCGGCGCCGCTGGGGCGCATGTGGATCCCGCCCGCGGCACCGGCCGACGCCACGCCGCCGCCGCTGCGGCTCGACTGGGTGGAGAAGCTGCGCCGGATCGGGCAGACCGCCGACGGTGCCGCCGATCCGAAGCGGCGGCGCCTCGTTTACCGGCTGCACACCTTCCCGTACGACCACCGCCTGCACGTCGAGCCGCGCATCGTCTACGCGCTGAAGGACGGGCGCCTCGGCCGCACCGAGGCCGCGCCGGCCGACCTGCTGCGAGTGCTCTCCGAGCCGGCGCCGTACGTCTGGGCGGCCGACGAACCGCTGCTGCGCGCGCTGCTGGGGCTGCAGAGCCATGCGATGGTGCGCGCGTTCTCGCTCGAGCACGCGCCCGCGCGCCTGCTCGAGGAGATCATCGCCACCGGCCGCTGCCTGGCCGAGGACGACGCCAACCGCCCGCTGCGCGCCGGCCCGGAGCGCGCCGGCCGGCCGGTGTGGATCACGAACGACGCCGGTCAGCAGAGCTTCACGCTCGAAGTCGAGCCCGCCGCACCGGTGCTGGCGGCGCCGCTGCCGGTCTATCTCGACGCCGAGCAGCGCCTGATCGGGGCCGTGACGACCGACTTCGATCCGCGCGCGGCCGCCGTCCTGCTGCTGGCGCCGGCGGTGGCGCCCGACGACGCGCCGCAGGTGGCCGAGGCGCTGGCCGAGGCCTGGCCCTCGGTTGCGCCCGCGGTTCCGGCTCCGCTTCCCACGGTGATGCGGCACCGGATCGCCCATGGCGCCGGGGTCGTGTGCGTGCGGCTGGCAGCCGCCGGGGCGCAGCCCGACGTCGTTTTGTCGCGGCACGAGCCTGCCACGCCGCCGGCGGCGCTGTTCGCCGCGCTGCGGATCGACGGCGTGCGCGTGCCGCTGCAGCGCGCCGAGAGCAACCTCGTGGTCGGATCCGAGATCATCGACGCGGCGCCCGATCCGCACCAGGTCGGCCAGGTGCTGCGCCAGTTCGACGAGGCGGGACTCGCGCCCTGGACCCAGCCGCCGATGCCGCGCGCGCGGCACGCCAGCGAGTCGGCGTTCGTCGTGTCCGACCACGCCGCGCTGGCGCTGGTGGAGGACTTCCTCCCGCGCTGGCGCCAGCAGGGCTGGGAAGTCACGATCGAGCACGACTTCCCGTGGCAGGTGGTTGCCGTCGACGATTTCGAGATGTCGTTCGCCGGTGTTTCGAACGACTGGTTCGAGCTGCAGCTGGGCGTCAAGATCGGCGAGGAGCGCGTGCCGCTGCTGCCGATCCTCGACTCGGCGCTCGCCGACCCGCAGCTGCGTCGCTGGGCGGCGGAAGACCGGCTGGGCGCCAAGGATCACCAGCTGCAGGTACGCATCGACGCCAGGCGCGTGGTGCGGCTGCCCTGGCGGCGGCTGGCGCCGATCGTCGAAACGCTGATCGAACTGAACGACGACAAGCGTCCGCGGCGCGACAAGACCCGGCTGCGGCTGTCGCGCTTCGACGCCGCGCGCGTGGCGGCACTGGCCGACAGCGGCGCCGCCACCTGGCGCGGCGCGCCCGATCTGCGCGAGTTCGCGCGCAAGCTGGCCGACTTCCGAGAGATCGACGCCGTGCCGGCGCCGGTGACGCTGCACGCGCAGCTGCGCCCGTACCAGCAGGCGGGCCTCAACTGGCTGCAGTTCCTGCGGCAATTCGGGCTGCCCGGCCTGCTGGCCGACGACATGGGCCTGGGCAAGACGGTGCAGACGCTGGCGCACCTGGCGCTCGAGAAGGAGCAGGGGCGGCTCACCACGCCGGCGCTGATCGTCGCGCCGACCTCGCTGGTGCACAACTGGCTCGCCGAGGCGGCGCGCTTCACGCCCGAGCTGCGCACGCTCAAGCTGCACGGCGCGGCGCGGCACCAGGAATTCGACCGCATCGACGGCTGCGACGTCGTGGTGACGAGCTTCGCGCTGCTGCCGCGCGACATCGAGCAGCTGGCGCTGCGCCAGTTCCACATCCTGGTGGTCGACGAGGCGCAGAACATCAAGAACGCGCGCACCCAAGCGGCCGCGGCGGTGAGACGCATCCGCGCGCCGCACCGGCTCGCGCTGACCGGCACGCCGCTCGAGAACCACCTGGGCGAGCTGTGGGCGCAGTTCGACTGGCTGGCGCCCGGGCTGCTCGGCGACAGCGCCAGTTTCACGCGGCAGTACCGCACGCCGATCGAGAAGCGCGCCGACGCCACGCGCCGCGCGCACCTGTCGGCGCGGATCCGCCCGTTCGTGCTCAGGCGCACCAAGGAGCAGGTCGCGCCCGAGCTGCCGCCGCGCACCGAGATCGAGCGCGGGGTCGATCTCGAGGGCGGCCAGCGCGATCTGTACGAGACCGTGCGGGCTTCGATGGAAGACAAGGTGCGGCGCGCGCTCGCGCAGCAGGGGCTGGCGCGCAGCCAGATCGTCGTGCTCGACGCGCTGCTCAAGCTGCGCCAGGTGTGCTGCGACCCGCGCCTGGTCCAGCTCGCGGCGGCGCGCCGGGTCAAGGAATCGGCCAAGCTCGACCTGCTGTTCGACCTCCTGGACAGCCTGCTTGCGGAGGGGCGCCGCATCCTGGTGTTCTCGCAGTTCACGTCGATGCTGGCGCTGATCGAGCAGCGGTTGCACGAGCGCAAGCTCGACTATGCGCTGCTCACGGGGGACACGCGCGACCGCGCGGGCGAGGTCGAGCGCTTCCAGCGCGGCGACGTGCCGCTGTTCCTGCTGAGCCTCAAGGCCGGTGGCACGGGGCTCAACCTGACCGCCGCTGATACGGTGATCCACTACGACCCGTGGTGGAACCCCGCGGTAGAGCAGCAGGCCACCGACCGCGCGCACCGGATCGGGCAGGACAAGCCCGTGTTCGTGTACCGCCTCATCTGCGCCGGCACGGTCGAGGAGCGGATGCGGTCGCTGCAGGCGCGCAAGGCGCAGCTGGCCGACGCGATGCTCGGCGACGAGGCCGAGCTCGCGCGCGCGCTCAGCCTCGAGGATGTCGAGTCGCTGCTGGCGCCGGTAGCGTAGGAAGCGGCGAGTCCCGCTACAAAGACGCCTGGACGGCCCGGCCGAACCCAGGCATGCCGAGCAACCTCACTCGACGCACAGCGTCATGGCCGGGTGGAGGTCGGGCTGTCCACCACGACACGGCGATGCCCGGGGCGTGGGTATCGCGGCGGGCGCCGGCGGATGCGTGCCCTGAGTTCGGGTGCTGGCGAGGCACCATGCGAGGCGGTTGGGTGTACATGCTGGCGGACGGGCCGAACGGTACGCTGTACGTCGGCGCGACCTCCGATCTCCTCAGGCGCGTGTGGCAGCACCGCGAAGGCCTCGTCGAGGGGTTCACGAAGGAGTACGGTTTGAAGCGGTTGGTGTACTACGAGTGCCACCCGGAGATCCGGCAGGCCCTGCAGCGTGAAAAGAACCTCAAACACTGGCCGCGCGCGTGGAAAGTCGGACTGATACTTCGCGACAATCCGCAGTGGGCTGATCTGTACGACCAGATCGTGGGGTGACGCCCCACGCCGACGTGGATGGCCGGGACAAGC
>CAZEIW010000057.1:0-13255 GCA_964512305.1 uncultured Burkholderiaceae bacterium
ACGCCCACCTTGACCGCCGACTCCGACATGCCCGTGCGCCGGGCCGTGTCCGCGACCGACAGACCCTCCAGTTTGACGTACTGGATCGGAAGCCGCTGCCGATCGGGAAGGCTGCCGAGCAGCTTGGCGATATCCCGCCGCGCGTCGGCCGCCTCGCCGTCGGAGGCGCCGAACACGTCGTCGTCCTCGTCCAGGGGATCGTTCAGGACATCGGTGCGGGCGCGCCGCCGCAGCAGATCGACCATCTTGTAGCGCGCCAGCGCGAACACCCAGGGCGTCAGCGGTTGTCCGGCGTCATACGTGTGGCGCTGGATGTGAACCGCGAGCAGCGATTCCTGGACCAGGTCTTCGACTTCGTCCGGCAGGCTCATGAGGCGCTTACGAAAGAACGCCCGCAGGTACGCGCTCAACTCTTTGAGAAAGTCATGGTAAGCCGAAGCCTCGCCGGCCAGCCCGCGAACCAGCAAATCCCGAAGTCGTTCCTCCCCGGATCCCATGCGTTCTTATCTGCCGTATTCGCCGAACCGCGGCGCCCGGTTACACCTGCATGACGAAATTGCCCGAATGCGGCGGACCCGGACGAAGACCGCCCGAAGAAATTCTCCCATGCGGCGTAACCGCCCGCCATCGTCCGGCGAACTAGTCACGGCTTTCGCGCTCGCCGGAAGCAAAGTCGCTCACAACGGGAGAAGGCAGATGGTGAAACGATTCCTCGGCATTGGCATCCTGGCGCTGCTTGCCGGAACCGCGGCATACGCGCAAAACGACGACCATCTTCTCGTGGTCACGGCATCGAACGCGACCAGCAACCAGCTGCTCGTCTACAGCCCGGCGGGCACCCTCCTGAGCGCGATCCCGACCCAGGGGCAAGGAGGCGTCGGCGGCAATGCCGGCGGCATCACGCAGGGATACAACCGGGTTGCGGTCGTCAACTTCGGCTCCGGAACGGTTTCGATCTTTTCCCAGAACGGAACGTCTTCGCCCTTCACGCTGGCGCAGGTGATTCCGGCGACTTCGAATCCGGTCAGCGTCGCGTTCGGCGAAAACCACCTCTACATCCTGACGACCACGGACGTCGAGTCGCATCCGCTCGAGCAGTCCGGGATCGGCGAGCAACCCGACGGAACGGCGCCGCTCTTCAAGGCGGACGGATCGGCCGCGCAAGTCGGCGTGCTGGACGGGCAGCTGGTCATCACGGAAAAGAGCAACGCCATCGAAACCGTCAATCTGGACAAGCATGGCGCGGTCGTCGGCGCGGCTTCGCTGGTGGCGGACATTCCGGCGAACGTGAACACCCCGTTCGGTCTCGCGACGCGCGGCAGGAATGCCTACGTGACGATCGCGCACGCCGACGAGATCAGCCTGGTCAGGAACGACGCCGTGCTGACGGTCACCGGCTCCGGCACGCAGCACGCGCCCTGCTGGGTGACGCTCGACGGACCGTTCCTGTTCTCCGCGAACTCGCCGAGCATGAGCGTGTCGCGCTACGTCGTCTACGGCCAGAAGATCGTCCAGGACGCGGCGGTCATCGCCCAGTTCAACGGCAGTCCGACGGACATCGCCTACAACGCCGGCCTGGCCGCCGTGATCGACCACAGCGGCACGGTATCGCACCTGTCGATCTTCGACGTGGACGAGGACGGCAATTTCAGCCTGCGCGGCGCGGCCACGGTCAACCTTGCCTCGACCAACGGAGTCGCTGTCGTCCGGCGGGATGCGGTGGTCGGGTACTGACGTCCGATTCACACCTTCAAGGAGCTGTCATGACACGCATGAAGAGACTTGCGATCGCGGGCCTCGTCGCTACCAGCGTCGGGGTCGCGCTTCCCGTCACCGCCGCCACGCAAGACATGGAACCACCGCAAACCGGTTTCGTGCGCGGCCCGGACTCCTATACCTGGCGGATGGAGGAGTTGTCACAGTACCGCGCCTACATCCAGCACATGTCGCCCGAGAACCGGATGAAGCTGATGGGCATGCAGGACAAGATGATGCAGATGGAGATGGACCACAAGTCGACGATGATGAAGATGGACATGGAGATGGCGAAGGCCCGGCGCGACATCGAGATGTTCATTCTCAGCGCCGGGAGCGAGGGGCACTGACCTGGCGGTCACCCCAGGGCTCGTCCCCTTGCTCCTCCCCGGCTCTTCCCGGGGGTCCGCGTCTGGCCTGGGCAGTGGCGCTCCGCCACGCACCGACGTGGATCCCCGGGACTTCGCCCGGGGATGACACCTGCTTTGGCCTTGCCAGTTGAGCTGTCATGGCCGGGCTTGTCCCGGCCATCCGTAAGCCTGCCCCCGGGCTTGACCCGGGGGTCGGCGCGAGCTTGAAGCGCACCAAGTTCGCACCTCCATGGGAGGCGAGGCGCCGCGCCATGTTGCGGTGCGTATCGAACACATCATCGGCGCCCTTGACCCCGCCGCGCTCGTGCCTTTCTCGCGGCTTCCACTAGGCGCAATATGTTCCTCCGCACGGCCATGCGGCCGCTCAGTCCGCTTCGGATCCCGGGAGGAACGCCATGTCGACCTGGATGCCCGACCCCAGCTTCTATCCCTCTCCCCGCCTCGCCGCGAAAGCCCCGCCGGAGAAGCTCGCCTACGTCGCGTCTTTCGATCCCGCGCGCCGGCAGTCCGACGCGATCGCCGTGGTCGACGTCGACCCGGCGTCGAAGACCTACGCGCGCATCGTCGGCTCCTGCGAGATTCCCGGCGCCGGCGACGAGTTGCACCACTTCGGCTGGAACGCGTGCTCGTCGTGCCTTTGCCCGAATGCGCCGCACCCGCACGTGCAGCGCCGCTACCTCGTCGTGCCCGGCCTGCGCTCGTCCCGCGTCCACATCCTGGACACCATGCCAGACCCGCGCAACCCGCGCATCGTCAAGCGCATCGAGGCGCAGGAGCTCGCCGAGAAGACCGGCTACACGCGCCCGCACACCGTCCATTGCGGACCGGGCGGCATCTACATGACCGCGCTCGGCGACGCCGACGGCAAGGGCCCCGGCGGCGTCCTGGTGATGGACCAGGAAAGCTTCGAGCCGCTCGGGCGCTGGGAGGTCGAGCGCGGGCCGCAGCAGCTTGCCTACGACGCCTGGTGGCATCTCGGCTACGACACGATGGTCACCAGCGAGTGGGGCACGCCCGACACCTTCGAGCAGGGCCTGAACCCCGAGATCCTGCTCGGCGCCAAGTACGGCCGCCGGCTGCACTTCTGGGACCTCAACCGGCGCAAGCACCTGCAGGAGATCGACTTCGGCGCCGAGTATCAGCTCGTGTTCGAGCTGCGTCCCGCGCACGATCCGACGCGGTCCTATGGCTTCGTCAACTGCGTGATCAGCCTGAAGGACCTGTCGTCGTCGATCTGGGTCTGGCACCGTGAAAACGGCCAATGGGCGGTTCGCAAGGTGATCGACATCCCGGCGGAGCCGGCCAGCCCCGACGACCTGCCGCCGATGCTGAAGGACTTCAAGGCGGTGCCGCCCCTGGTGACCGACATCGATCTGTCGATGGACGACCGCTTCCTTTACGTTGCCTGCTGGGGCACCGGCGACCTGCG
This sequence comes from uncultured Burkholderiaceae bacterium, assembly GCA_964512305.1. GTDB lineage: Bacteria > Pseudomonadota > Gammaproteobacteria > Burkholderiales > Burkholderiaceae_F > CAZEIW01. Next base: position 3,556 of record CAZEIW010000057.1, read on the forward strand.
CCAGTACGACGTATCGGATCCGTTGCACCCGAAACTCAGCGGCACCGTCCGCATCGGCGGCATCGTGTCGCGCGCGAGCCATCCGGGCGCGCGCAACGGCGCGCTCAACGGCGGCCCGCAGATGGTCGAGGTGAGCCGGGACGGCAAGCGCGTCTACTTCACGAACTCGCTCTACGGCGCGATCGATCCGCAGTTCTATCCCGACGGCATCAAGGGCTGGATGGTGAAGCTCGACGCGCGTCCCGAGGGCGGAATCACGTTCGACCCGAAGTTCTTCGTCGACTGGCCGGCGCCCCGCCTGCCGCACCAGGTAAGACTCGACGGCGGCGACTGCTCGTCGGACTCGTTCTGCTATCCGTGACCGCGGCGCGGCCAACGGCGGGCGCGGCGCGGTGCCGACTTTCCCAACCCCGCTGTGGCCGTGGCTCACCCTGGCGGGACTGGGCGCGTTTCACGGCCTGAACCCTGCGATGGGCTGGTTGTTCGCCGTGGCGCTGGGCATGCACCGGCGCAGCGCCGCCGTCGTTGCGTGGTCGCTGGTGCCGATCGTGATCGGCCACGCGCTCGCGGTGGCCGTCGTGCTGGTGGCGTTCGTGATGGCTGGCGTCGTCGTCGACCTGACGTGGCTGCGCCGCATCGCAGCCGCAGTGCTGATCGGCTGGGCGGTCTGGCTCGCGTTCCGCGGACACCCGACCCGGGTCTGGGCAGGAATGCAGGCCGGATTCGGCGGCCTCGCCATCTGGTCGTTTCTCATGGCGGGCGCGCATGGGGCGGGCTTGATGCTGGTTCCAGCCCTGATGCCGATCTGCAGTGCGGGGGAGTCCGCCGGCCTGCTGAGCGCGAGCGGCTCGATTCCCCTCGCGCTGGCGGCGCTGGGTGTTCACACCGCCGCGATGCTGGCCACGACCGCGGCGGTCGCGCTGGCCGTCTATACCCTTTTCGACCTCGCGTTCCTGCGAACGTCATGGCTGAACGTCGACCGGATCTGGATCGCGGCGTTGGGCGTCAGCGGAATCGCGGTCGCGTGGTCGTAGACACCGGCTCCGTGCGGCGATAATGGCAATATCGCACCACGGAGAACAAAATGTTGCGTCGAAGATGCGCGCAGTGGCTGGCGATCCCGCTTTTCCTCGCCAGCGCAGCGAACTCGACCCCGGCAATCGGAGCGGCCGAAGACACGTCGTCCAATCAGTTCCGGCTCGAGCGCCTCGCCGACGGTGTCTGGGCGGCCGTCGCGACGCCCGGGGGCGGCGCGGTGTGCAACATGGGGATCATCGATCTGGGCTCCGACGTCGTGCTGTTCGACGCCGGACAGTCCGCCGCGGCGGCGACCGACCTTTTCGACGCGGCGCGACGGCTGACAGGACGGGATCCGACGATCCTCGTCTACAGCCATGGGCACAACGACCACGTTCGCGGCGCAGCCGCACTGCCTAAGAGCCTCACCGTGATCGCCACGAAGGCGATTGAGGACGATATCGTCGACGACGCAAAGACGGCGGCCGCCGACTCCCAGGATATCTACAACAAACTGTGGCTCTACCGCCGGTACGAGACGTGGGAGTCGCAGATCGGACCACCGGGCGAGGCCCGTTTCTGGCGCGGTTACTTCGAGGCGATTGCCCAAAGCGGCCTGCAATACGTTGCCCGCCTGCCGACCCGATACATCGACAATGGAACGATGACTCTCTCCGGTCCGCGGCGGAAAGTCGTACTGAAGGTCTTGAGCGGGCACACGGCGAGCGATGTGATCGCCGTCCTGCCCGACGATCGCATCGTCTTCGCGGGCGACCTGCTGTTTGTCAACCGCCACCCGTTCCTCGGTGACTCACCGGGCAGCGGCAGCCTGCTCGCTGCGCTGGATGCCCTTCAGGCAGAAGCTCCGGCGCGCTACGTGCCCGGCCACGGCGATGTCGCCGGCGCCGAAGCGATCGCATCGATGCGCGACTACGTGCTGACGCTGCGCGATCTTGTGGAAGAAGGCAGGCACCGGGGTCTGAGCGAAGAATGGCTCTCGACCCGGCCGCTTCCCCCGCAGTATTCCTCGTGGTGGTTCGGGCGCTTCTTTCCGACCAACATGAAGGTCCTGTTCAAGGAGGCGGAGAAGGCGAAGTCGCCCTAGACCAGGGACAGGCTCCCTGCACCTACGGGTAGAGGCTCCTGCCAAAGCGATCGAAGCGGGGCAGCCAGTTGCCCTTGATCGCCGCCGAGACGAGGATGCGGCTCGCCCGGCCGATCAGCAACTCGCGCGGCACGAGCCCGATGAAGCGGGAGTCGGCGCTGTTGTCCCGGTTGTCTCCCAGCATCAGGAATCGATCGGGGGGAATTGCGATCGGGCCGAAGTCGGCCGCGTTCGCCAAGCCTCCCAGCCACTGGATCGGGTACGGATGATCGCCGAGCTCCTCCCGCAGCCGAAGCGCCGGGAGGCGATAGCCGTCGCCGACCTCGTCGGTGCCGATGCCTAGCGCCGCGTACTCCACCCGATGCCCGTTGATCAGGAGCTGCCTATCCTTCATCGACACGACGTCGCCCGGCAGCCCGACGACGCGCTTGATCAAACGCTTGCCGTCCTGCGGCGACGAAAACGTGACGATGTCGCCCCGGTGCGGATCGCCTAGACGGGCCACCACGATGTCCGTCAGCGGAACCTTGAGGTTGTAGGCGAGGCGGTTCACCAGGACGACATCGCCTTCCAGGATGTTGGGGTGCATCGACGACGAAGGCACGGGGTTGTAGTCGGCGACCGCGGTCCTGACGAGGCCGAATGCGAGCAGGAAGGCGAGGAAGTAGCGGTTGCTGCGAAGATAGGAGCGGAGTGCGAGCACGGAGTTCACCTCTGCGGTCACGGCAGGCGATGTATGCAATCGACCGCCGGTCTCGCCGGGAGTTCCCTGGCGGGCGGTCCGGTGTCGGGAGGACGTGCCAGCGGCCGCACCCTCACCCCCGCCCCTCTCCCGCAAGCGGGAGAGGGGAGCTTCAAACAACCGCCGTGCCTCCCCTCTCCCGCTTGCGGGAGAGGGGCCGGGGGTGAGGGTGCCCGCTTACTTGTGCTTCCTCGACGCCTCGACCGCCTCGTGCAGCTCGTGCTCCGCCTCGCGCAGCAGCTGCTCGGCCTTCGCGCCGTGCCCTTCCATGTCGTAGTGATTGGCGGCGCGCGCCCGCTCCATTTCATGGATGGATTCGACGATGTGCTTGTGCACGGCCTCGAGGTCGCGCCAGTCGCGGACTTCCGCCATGGCGACCGCGCCGGCCATGGACAGGGCGGCGGCGCCGACCATCAGGAGCTTCTTCATGTGTTCCCTCTCACGTTCGAGAATCGATCGGATGGTCCCGCGGCGCAACACCGCGAGCCTCGTGGGAGCGTGGGTCCCGGGCGTCTCAACGGAGGCGAAACCGCGGACGTTGACGATTGCCGGGCGAACCTTACACGCCGTTACACGAACGCAGGCCGCCGTCACGAAACGCGACGCGGGAGTCCGAATCGCCGAGGCCGATCGAATCAGCCTCGCAGCCGCTGCTGACGCCCGTAGGCGAGCATGAGCACGAGCAGCACGAGGCCGAAGATCACCTGGCGCCCGAATGGCGGAATGCTCAGCGTCGTGAGCAGGCTCTGGACCAGCACGAGCACGATGGCGCCGCCCATGGTCCCCACGTACCCGCCGGAGCCTCCCGCGAGCGAGGTTCCGCCGATGACGACCGCGATGATCGACGGCAGCATGTACTGGTCGCCGGCGCCGATGAACACGTTGCCGGTATAGCCCAGCAACAGCACGCCGGTGATGCCGCTGAAGAGGCCGCTCAGCGCGAACAGCAGCACGCGCGTGCGAGCGACGGGGACCCCGGCGAGGAGCGCCGCGGTCTCGTTGGCGCCGATCGCGTAGGCGTTCAGGCCGAACGCCGTGCGCCTGAGCAGCAGCGTCAGCAGCGCGCCGATCGCGATCCAGGCGAACACGATTCCCGGCAGGCCGAGCAGCAGCGGCGCGCTGACCGCGTGGGCCAGCATCGGCGCGGCGCGCCCGGACGGCACGCCGCGGGTCAGCAGCACGAGACCGCCCTGCACGACGCCGAGCATGCCGAGCGTCATCACCAGCGGCGGGATCCGCACCAGCGTGACGCCGATGCCGTTGACGAGCCCGATCATGAACGTCGCGGCGAGCACGATCAGCAGCGCCGCCGGCACGTTGGCATCGCTTTGCTGCATCACGTTGCCGGCGAGAAAGGCGCCGAAGGAGATGATGCCGCCGATCGACAGATCGATGCCCTCGCGGCCGCCGAGAATCACCAGGTTCTGCCCGGCGGCCGCGATGCCGAGCAGCGCCGACACGGTCAGCAGCGTGACGATCTGCCGCGCCGAGGCGAACCCCGGCGACAGCACCTCGCCGCCCGCCAGCAGGACCGCGATCGCGGCGCCCGCCGGGACGAGCGGGTTCTTCAGCAGCGCCGTGGGATCGAGCTTCACCTCACCCCTTCCCGCCGCGCGCCACGACGACGCCGCCGGCGAGCGCGGCGAGGATCATCAGGCCCTGGATCAGGCCCTGCCATTCGAACGGCAGCTGCGCGAAGAAGATGACGTTGCCGATCAGCCCGAGGATGAACGCGCCGATCACGCTTCCCGCGACGCCGCCGGTGCAGCCGGCGAGCGACGTGCCGCCCAGCACGACCGCGGTCACCGACGACAGGGTCAGCGCGCCTCCGATCAGCGGGTCGCCCGACGCCGTCTCGCCCACGAGCGCCAGGCCCGAGGCCGCCGCGAACAGCCCCGACATCGTGAACGCGAGCAGTCGCGTGCGGGCCACCGGCAGCCCGGTCTGGTAGGCGGCCTGCATGTTGCCGCCGGTGGCGCGCAGCGCGACGTAAAACGGCGTGCGCGACACGCCGAACGCAAGTGCGGCGATCGCGCCGAGGATCCAGAGCATGACCGGCACGCCGAGCACGCTGCCGGCGTAGGTCTGGTAGACGACCGGCGGCACCTGCCGCCCCGCCTCGGGCAGCACCCAGAGCGCGATGCCCGAGAACACGATGCCGGTCGCAAAGGTCGTCACGATCGGCTGCAGGCGCAGCAGCGCCACGCACGCGCCGTTGAGCAGGCCCGCGCCGACCCCGATCAGCACGCCGGTCGCGAGGCCGGCGGCGATCGCGAGCCCGGACCCGCCCATCGTCTCGATGATCGTGACGACGACGACGTTGACCAGCGAGACGATGGCGCCCGCCGACAGGTCGATGTCGGACGCCAGGATCACGTAGGTCTGCCCGACCGCGACCAGCGTCATCGGCAGGAACGCGCCGACGTTCGAGACGACCACGCCGAAGCGCAGGAAGGTGGGCTGCAGCAGCGCGTTGACCAGCGCGAGCAGCGCGAGCGCAGCCGCCGCCAGGAGCCACGGCCGCTCGCCGGCCGCGGCGCGCAACGCCGCGACCGGCCCGCGCCTAGTGGAGGGCTTCGCTGCCATCGTGCGCGGCGCGTGCGCCCTCGCCGTAGGCTGCCCGGTAGAGTGCAAGCCGGTTGCGCGACTCGCCGGCCAGCTCGCCGACGACGCGTCCGGCGTTGAACACGAGGATCCGGTCGGCCAGCGTGAGGAGCTCTTCGTCGTCCGACGAATACAGGAGAATCGCCACCCCCTGCCCGCACAGCTCGTCGATGGTCCGGTACAAGTCGACCTTGGTCTGGATGTCGATGCCCTTGGTCGGGTCGTCCAGCAGCAGCGCCTGCGGGCGGGTCGCGAGCCAGCGCCCGATCACCACCTTCTGCTGGTTGCCTCCGCTCAGCGCCGCCACCGGGTCGTCGAGCGACGCGAACTTCAGCTTGAGCCCTTCGACGAACGGCGCGATCGCCGCCGCGAGACGCGAGCGCGCGAGCGCCACGCTGCGGTCGCGCGCGAGCAGCGAGACGATCAGGTTCTCGAAGATCGGCCGGATCGCGAGCACGCCGCGGCGCGCGCGATCGCCCGAGACGTAGGCGATCGACCGCCGGATCGCCTGGCGCGGATTGCCCGTCTCGATCCGTTGGCCGCCGGCGCGAACCTCGCCGCCCTCGATGCGCAGCGCGCCGAAGATCGCCTGCAGCAGCTCCGATTGCCCCTGCCGGTGCAGGCCGCCGAGGCCGACGACTTCGCCGCGGTGCAGCTTCAGGGACACGCCCGCCAGCCGGCGGGCGTGCAGGTCGTCGACCTGCAGCGCGATGGCACCGGGATCGACGGCACGGTTGCGGCGCAGGCTCGATTGCGGCGCCGCCCCGACCATCGCCTCGACCACCTCGTCGCGCGAGGTTTCGGCGGTCGGCCGCACGAGGACGGTCTGGCCGTTGCGCAGCACGGTCACCCGATCGGCGAGCTCGAACATCTCGTCCATCCGGTGCGTGATGAACACGATCGAGCGCCCGTCCGCCTTCAGCGCCCGGATGCGGGCGAACAGGCGCTCGACCTGGCGCCGGTCGAGCGCCGCAGTCGCCTCGTCGAACACCAGGATCCGCGGGTCCTCGGACAGGACTTTCAGGATCTCGACGACCTGGTTCTGGTCTGGCGTGAGGTCGCGCACCCGGTCGTCCGGGTCGATCGCCTCTCCGAGCACGTCGCCGAAGCCCGCGAGCGCCGCCGCGGCCGCCCTGCGCCGCGCGCCGCGATCGACGCGCCAGCCGTGCCGGCGGGGTTCGCGGCCCAGGTAGATGTTCTCCGCGACGGTCATGTCGCCGATCAGGCTCAAGTCCTGGTAGAAGGCGCCGATGCCGGCCGCGGCCGCGGCGCGCGGATTCGCGAACGCCACCGCCTTGCCGTCGAGCTCGATCGTGCCGCCGTCGGCCGCGACCGCGCCGGCGATGATCTTGCACAGCGTGCTCTTGCCGCAGCCGTTCGAGCCGATCAGCGCGTGCACCTCGCCGGGTTCGAGCGAGAAATCCGCGCCGTCCAGGGCAACGACCCCGCCGAAGCGCTTGCGAACGCCAAGCGCGCGCAGGACCGGCATTCTGGACGGCGCAGGGGCCGCGCGGGTTTCCGGGGCGGCGCTGCCGCGCTTACTTGAAGAACGCCGCGGCCTGTTCCGGTGTCACGACGGTGGTCACCGAAAAGTAGCCCGGCTTGTCCTTGACCTGGTCGTAGGCCTGCAGGTAGTTCGAGCTGTCGAGCAGCGGGATCGGGATGTAGATCGCGTTGCCGTACTGGCCCTTGAAGATGCCGTCCTTGAATTCCCGGCCCTGCAGCTTCAGCATGGCGACGTTGAGCGCGCTCGCCATGACCCCCGGCGGATTCACCGACGCGCCGCTCTTGTAGCTGTTTTCCTTCCAGGTCTTCAGGAAGTCGACCCGGATCTCGCCGGTGGCCGCGACGTCCATGCGCTTGGCCTCCGACAGCGCGTGCCAGGCGCCGGCCGCCATGCCGTCCTGCACCCAGACACCGTTGAGCTGGGGATAGGTCGCCAGCAGGCTCTGCATCGCCTGCTGCCCCTGCGCTTCGTCCCAGTTGGCGTTGACCTCGTTGAGGATCTTGATGCCCGGATATTTGGCGAAGACTTCCTTGTACCCGGAGACGCGCATCTGGTTGGCCGGATGGCCGGCGACGCCGTTGATGCACACGACGTTGCCCTTGCCGCCCAGGGTCTTGGCCAGCCATTCGGCCGACTGCATCGCCCAGGCCTTCTGGTCGATGCCGACATAGATCGCGTCCTTCGACGAAACCTCGGCGTCGGTGGCGATGACCAGGATGCCCTTGGCCTTGGCCTGCGCGAAGATCGGATCGAACGCGGTCGGGCTGTTGGGGTTGACGAGGATCGCGTCGACGCCCTGGTTGATGAAGTTGCGGATCTGCGCGATCTGGCCCGGGACGTCGACCGTGGCGCTCTGCGCGATCGTCTTGACGTTGACGCCCTTCTTCCCCCAGGCGGCCGCCGCCGTCTGCGCCTCGTCGATCATCTGCGTGCGCCATTCGCTGCCGACCCACCCGTTGCTCAAGCCGATCGTGAAGTCCTTCGCCGTGGCCGTGCCGCCGAACGAAAGAACGCCGGCCAGGCCGGCGGCGATGGCGGGCGCCAGAATGCGCTCGAATCTGCTCATGTGCTGCCTCCCAAGTCTTGTCTTGCCCGATGGACCTGCGCGGGTCCGGACGCGTTTGCAGCGCCGCGGGCATGATGCTGCTATCCCTGTCCGCGGTCAGCGGCTGGAGTCTACGCCCCGTTTGGCCGGCGGCGGCGCGACGGATCGCGCATCCTTGCCTAGAATCAGGGTTGCGCGTGCAACCAGCGCAGCTCCTCGAATGGGAGGCGTCATCATCATGAAGATCGGATTCGTCGGTGCCGGTTTCATCGCGCGTTTCCACGCGCTCGCGATCGCACAGGTCCGCGGAGTCGAGATCGCCGGCGTGATCCGCCGCCGCGGTGCCGACGCGCTGGCGGCGCAGTGCCGCCGCGACCGGGTCGGCGAACCGCGGATCTACGACTCGATCGCCGCGATGGCGCCGCAGGTCGATGCGATCGCGATCTACGTTCCGAACTATGCGCGGATCGAGGTCATGGAGCAGATCGTGGCGGCGGTCAAGGCCGGCGCCCGGTTGAAGGGAGTGATAATCGACAAGCCGCTTGGCCGCAACATGGCCGAAGCGCGAAGGCTGGTCGAGCTCGCGCGCGGGGCCTCGCTGCCGACCGCCTACTTCGAGAACCAGATCTACATGAGAGCGGTCCGCGCGCAGCAGGAGCAATTGCTGCCGCTGATGCGCGAAATGGGGCCGCTCACGCTGACCCGCTCCGCGGAGGAGCACGGCGGTCCGCACGAACCCTGGTTCTGGGACCCCTTGCGGCAGGGCGGGGGCGTGCTGCTCGACATGGGTTGCCACAGTATCGCGGTCGGCCGCCATGTACTGACGCCGCCCGGCAAGGACCCCCTTTTCCTGGTGCCGCAGTCGGTGTCGTGCGATGTCGGGCTGCTCAAATGGGGGCAGCCGGCGTGGCGCGACCGCCTTCTGAAGGAGCGCGGCGTCGACTACGCGAAGACGCCGGCCGAGGATTTCGCGACCGGCATGATCACCTACCGCAACCCGGAGACCGGACAGCGCGTCAAGGCCCAGTTCACCGACTCGTGGATGTTCGAGAAGCAGGGCCTGCGCCTCTTCATGGACGGCATGGGCCCCGGCTACGCGTTCGAGATCAACACGCTGGTCTCGCCGCTCAGCATCTTCATCGGGGACACCGCCGCGCAGGCGATCGCCGATCGCGAGGTCGCGCTCGAGAAGGCGACCGCGAGCCGCGGGCTGCTCGCCGTGCATCCGAACGAGGCCGACCTGTACGGCTACACCGACGAGAACCGCGACGCGTTCGAGGCGTTCTCGCAGGGGCGCGACGCCATGCTGTCGTGGGCGTATGGGCTGGAGATCCAGCGCCTCGTGATGGCGGCCTACCTCGCCGCCGAACGCGGCCGCACGATCGACCTCACCGACCCCGCCGTCAACGCCGAGCTGGATCGCTACGTTCCGGCAATCCAGCAGGGGCGCGGCGGCGAGCAGCTGCTCTGACAGCGGCCCCGCGGTCGCGGCGCGCGCCCTCACCTTCTGCCCCGCGGTCGCGGCGCGGCCCTCGCCCCCGGCCCCTCGGTCGGGGCGCGGGCCCTCACCCCCGGCCCCTCTCCCGCTGACGCGGGAGAGGGGAGCAAAGCGCGGGGAGGGAGCCAAGTACTCCTGCCCCATCGACGAAGAAATCTCCCCTCTCCCGCGTCAGCGGGAGA